>NZ_QAYX01000021.1:300000-503268 GCF_003054705.1 Opitutus sp. ER46 | reverse complement strand
ATTGAGGGATTGAGGGATTGAGGGATTGAGGGATTGAGGGATTGAGGGTCGTCCCCGGTTATCGTAGCCGTCCTCCCCTCGTTCTCGTTCTCGTTCTCGTTCTCGTTCTCGTTCTCGTTCTCGTTCTCGTTCTCGTTCTCGTTCTCGTTCTCGTTCTCGTTCTCGTTCTCGTCACCGAGCTCACGGAGGACGGAGGAGGACACGGAGGGAAACCAGCCCATGCGGGTCTTTGCGGGTGCCCCTTTTCCGCCCCAATCGTCCTCCTCTTTCCGCGCGCGATTCCGTTCACTTTGCGCCCCTTTTCGCCCCCATTGGGCGCGCGATTCCACGTATCTCTCCGCCCCTTTCCGCCCTTTTGGGGGCGAGCGATTCGCCACATATCCTCGCCCCCTTTCCGCCCCTTCCGGGCGCACGTTCCCGTTCACTTCGCGCCCCATTCCGGCGCTCGTGCGGTATCGGCAGTCCGCAGTCTCGCCCCCCTTTTGCCCTCGTCGCGCCCCTTCGCCCGCCAACGTGGTTGGTCCGCCGCTCGCCCCCTTCTGTTTTCGCGTAAGCGAAAACGGAGCAAAACCGGACGATCAGGAGGGTACGATGGCTGCAATTATAATCGACTACGCACCGGATACTTACGCGATAATGTCCAGATACTCCGGAATAATGTCCGGATACTTTTTCAAAATGTCCGGATACTTCTTTCGTTTTTTCCGCAGGAAAAACCGAAAGCGAAAAACTACTGATACCGGTATCGCACTTCGCCGATGTCCGCGTGGCCATCGCCAGCGCCGTAGCAGTAAAGCGTCACGCGCGCGCCTTTCCATTGGCCGAACTTCAGCGTCACCGGCGCGCCCAACTCAGTCCAGGTGCTGCCATCGAGGCTATAGGCCAGCCGGCCAACATCGCCGACATACGTGCCGCGCAGCCACACGGTCGACTGCTTGAGTTCCGGGCCTTTTGCGCCCTCGACCTCGATGACCAGCCGGCCACCCACGCGCATCACCCCAATCGGCCCAAACACGTTTCCGCTCATGAATGCGACCCCGGCCTTCTGGCCTTCCGCCAAGTGGGTCACGTCGAGCCGCGCCTCGAAGGTCCCGGCATCGCCCCACAGTTTTTGCGTGAGCGTGTTCCGCGCGAGCTTCAGTTCCGGCGCGGGAAGGCCGCGCAGCCGCAGCCAGCCCGGCCGCTCCACGAGCGACCACGCAGCGGGATCGGGATTGTGATTCCACTGCCACTGGGGCCCGAGCACGGGCGTCGAAAACTCGTCATCGGTCTGCGGGCGCAGGATCGGTCCCCCGGGCAGCGTTGGCTTCTTCGCCTGCGCCACGGTGCGGCCCGCGTCGCCAAACACCGGCCAGTCGTCCTCGCCCCAGCGCACGGGCAGCAGGTGCGTCACCCGGCCGAGATGGCCGGTCGATTTGAACGCCACGAACCAAGTTTCGCCATTCTCCAGGTCAACCAGCGCGCCCTGGTGCGGGCTGCCGTCCACCAGCACCTGCCGCTTCTCATAGGGACCGTAAAGCTGCCGCGAGCGCAGCAGCACCTGGCCGCCCACCTCGACGCCGCCTTCGGGCAGCGAGATGTAGTACCAACCGTGGCGCCGGAAAACCTTCGGACCTTCCGCCACCGGACCGCGATAAACCTCCACACCTTCGTCGAGCAACTGCGTGCCCTCGGCGTTCATTTTGTGGATGATCAGCGGACCCGCGCCTTTCCGACCGTGCACCAGGTACGCCTGGCCGTCCTCATCCCAGAACGGGCAGGGATCCTCCCAGTTCGCCACCGCCTTCACCGTCACCATCTCGGACCACGCGCCGGCGGGGTTGCGGGTGTGCCACATGAAGAGTCCGTCCTGCGGCGTGCAGACGTAGAGGTAGAAGGTGCCATTGCGGAAACGCAGCGTCGGCGCCCACGTGCCCTGCGCATACGCGCGCATCTCGTCGTACTTCGGGTCGATCGGCAGCCGCGGGAACACCTGCCCGATGATCCGCCAGTTCACGAGATCTCGCGAATGCAGGACCTGGATACCAATGAAGTGAAACTCCGATGCCACCAGGTAGAAGTCGTCGCCCACCCGGATCACATCCGGGTCCGAATAGTCCGCCTTCAGAATCGGGTTGCGATACGTCCCATCGCCCTGGTCGCCCCAGCCAATGACCGGCGCGGAGGGTGTCACCGGGGCGGGTTGCGCCGCCGGGAGCGTCGCGCAGGAGAGTAGACCAAGGAGCAGGAGGGGCAGCTTCGATTTCATGTCCGGTAAAGGCATCAGGGTTTCGTCGCGAGGGATCCGTCCGCGAGACCGGTCGTCTCCTGCACGCGCAGGGCCGCCGAGTTGACGATCGCCCAGGGCGCAGTGGGGCCGCCCGCGGGCAGTTCCACGCGCACGAACCGCGCACCCACCACGTCGTCGAGCCGCGCCGCCGGGCGGGCGTCCGGCTGCAGGAGCTCAAATTTCACGTCGCGCAGCGTGAAGTTCGCCACGTGCCGGGCGAACAGCCCCCAGCTCGGCAGCACGCCGAACAGCTCGGGCTCGGGATACCCGCGCTCGAGCTCCGGCACGTCCCGCCGCGCCTGCTCCGCCGTGCCGCCACCGCGATACGTGATGTGGATGTTGGACAGCGAGACGTCCTCCACCCGGTGCCCGGGCACACCGGCGATGAAGAGGCCATGGTCGGGAGCCACGTTGTGCGCGACCACGTTGCTGATGATGATGCGGCGCGCCGTGCCCGGCTGCTTCACGTCCGGCCCGCGCAACCGGCCGCCGAGGCGGATGAACACCGGGGCGTTCACGAGGTCGCGCATCACCAGGTTGGTGACAGTGATGTCCGCCATCTCGCCGCCGTCCACCTGCTCGAGCGCGAGGCCGCGGCAGCATTCAAAGACGCAGTTCGAGATTGTGATCGCGCGGAAGCCGCCGCTGGCCTCCGTGCCCAGCTTGATCCGGCCGATCGGTCCGCCGCGATGCGCGTCGAGCCGCTGCCGCGTGCCATCGAGGAGCGTACCTTCGTCATAGCCGCTCACGAAGCAGTTCGTGATCGTGACATTCTCCGTCGGCCGGTTGCGGTTCAGCGCGTACGAGGCCTTGAGGCAGATGCCGTCGTCCCACGGCGAGTTCACCGAGCAGTTTGCGATCCTGACATTGCTGCAGGAGTCGATGTCCATGCCGTCGCGGTTGGTATCGATCAGCAGGTTGTCGATGGTGAGGTTGTCGACCCCCGTCGCGAGAATCCCGAAGTGACCGCCGTGCAGGATCGTGAAGTCCCGCAGCACCACGTTGCGGCAGTTCTTGAGCGCGATCGCCTTGTTGCCCACGCCTGCCGGCAGGTTGTCGCGGGCACTCGGATATCCGAACGGTCCCGGCTTCAGGTCCGGGCGGGGCGGAAACTCGACTGGACCGTCGGCCGCGAGCACGTCGGGGAGCGCCCCGCCGGTAGGCGGGTAGCGGGTGCCGACGGGGCGCGAGATGCGGCCGTTGCCGCGGCTCAGGCCGCGGCCATAGATCCGGCCGGGTCCCGTGATAGTGACGCCTTCCAGGTCTTCGCCCCAGATCAGGCTGTTGTGCCAGTGCGAGTGGCCGAAATCCTGACATTGCGTGGACGCATTCGGCTCTGGCGCGTCGTAACCGCCCTCGGTGCCCGGCGCCGGCGGATCCGCCGCCAGGATCGTCGCGCCCGGGCCGAGGTGCAGCCCGACGTGGCTGCGCAGCCGGATCGAATACGAGAGGTATTCTCCTGCCGGGAACACCACGGTGCCGCCGCCCGCCTGCGCCGCAGCCTCGATCGCGCGATTGATGGCGGGGCTGTCGAGCGTGCGGCCGTCCCCGGTCGCGCCGAACGCGCGCACGTTGAATGTGGCCTCGACCGGCGCGGCCAGCACGGGCGCGAGGGCAAAGGCAAGCCAGGGCAGCAGGCGGAGAAGAACGCGGGGCAGCATGATCAATACGACGCAGGACGCGGCGGGATTGGGGATGGTGGCGGCAATTCCGGCGGCAAAGCCGGCGAAAACAGCCGGGAGCGTGAGCGGGCCGGGCCGCCGCTGGCGAGCCTTTGCCGGCCCCGGCCGCGGCACAGGCTATTGGTTGACCGCGATCGCACTTGTAAACGGGACCCAACGGCATAACTGGTGCCGCGCTCCCACCCCGCCCGCAATGCCCCCGACGGACGCAGACCAATCCCAGTGGTTCACGGTCGAAGTGCAGCCGCACGAGGCCGCGCTCCGCTCCTACCTCCAGGCGCGGTTTCCCGCCCTGCGTGACTTCGACGACGTCGTCCAGGAGACGTACCGGCGCGTGCTGCACGAGCACGCCGCTGGCCGGCTCCGCCACGCCCGCGCCTTCATGTTCACCGCGGCGCGCAACGTCGCACTCGACCTCTTCCGCCGCCGCGCCCAGGAAAACGGCACGCCGATCCCCCAAGCCTCCGGCCTGGACGTCGTGGAAGAGCGGCCCGACGCCGCCCAGGAACTCAGCCAACGCCAGGAACTCCAGATTCTCGCCGACGCCATCGCCGCGCTGCCCGATCGCTGCCGTCACGTCATCATGCTCCGCTACCTCAAGAGTTGCTCGTATCAGGAGATCGCGGACACCCTCGGCGTCTCGACCGAGACGGTGAAGACGCACATGGCCAAGGGCGTGCAACGTTGCGCGGAGTACTTCGAGGCGCGCGGCATCCTGCACGAACGCGCCCGGCTTCACCTCAAGCTCGACTGACCATGCGCGCCCCCGATGCCGAAGCCGCCAGGATCCGTCAGCAAGCCGCCGCGTGGCTCACCCGGCGCGACGCCGGCTGGACCGCCGACGAGGCCGCGGAGTTTGCCGCCTGGCGCGCCGTCGACGCGCGACACGACGAAGCCGCGCGGCAGGTGGAGTTGAGCCAGCACTTGCTCCAGCGCCTGCCCGAGGCGCCCGGGGCCGCCGCGATGCTCGCCGAGCTCGAGCAAATGCAGTCCGCCCGGCCGCGGAAGCGCCGCGCCCCCCTCTGGCCGTTCATCGCTTTTGCCGCCGCCGCCTGCCTGGCCGTAATCGTCTGGCGCGCGTGGCCGTCGTCGGCGATCTCCGCCCCGCTGGTCTACGCCGCCGAGGGCGAGCCGCGGACGGTCGCGCTCTCCGACGGATCCACGGTCTATCTCCAGGGCGGCGGCACCGTCGAGGTCGACCTCGCTCCCGGGGAAAGGCACGTCCAGCTCCGCCGGGGCGAAGCCCACTTCGCCGTCGCCAAGGACGCCGCCCGCCCGTTCGTCGTCGCTGCCGGCCCGGTCGCCGTCCGCGCCGTGGGCACCGCCTTCGGCGTCCGCCGCGAACTCGCCCGCGTCGCCGTGCTCGTCACCGAAGGTCGGGTCGAAGTCACGCGGGCCACGCCTGTCGGCGTCGCCACATTTCCCGCCCTTCTCCTCGGAGCGGGCGAGGCGACGACAATCCGCACCGACCGCGGCCCGGGCGAGGCTCCGGTCGTGCAAACCGCCGCCATCGCCCGCGCGCAGGAGGGTGCCTGGCACGCCCCGCGACTCGAGTTCAACCAGACGCCCCTCGCCGAGGTGATCGCCCACTTCAACCACTTCAGCGACGTGCAGATCGAACTCGCCGACCCTGCCCTCGCCAGCCGGCCCGTCGGCGGCACGTTCGACGCCGACCAGGCCCAGACCTTCGTCACGCTCCTCGAAGCCGCCGGCGACATCCAGGTCGAGCGCATGGACGCCCGACGCATCATCCTGCGCAAGGCGCGCTGACCCGCCGTTCCTCTTGCGTGGCTTCGACACACGGCCCGTCGGACGCGCCTCGTCTGCTGCATCCGCGGCTGCCGCGAGGGCCGCGGGACTGAGTCCCGCGCCCGGCCACTCCGTGCGGTCCCCTCTGGGTCACGTCTGGCCCCGCTGGCTGCGTCTCACCCTCGTCCTCCTCGCCGTTCCCGGCTCCGCCTTGGCCTCCAGCAAGTCGCGCGCATTCCACGTGCCCGCCGGTGACGCCGTGCAGACGCTCGCCGAGTTCGCCCGGCAGTCTGGCGAACAGCTCGTGTACCTCGTCGACAACGTGCAGGGCGAACGCACGGTCCGCATCGACGGCACGTACCGCGTCGCCGACGCACTGCAGCGCATGCTCGCGTCCACTCGGCTCACCGTCCACCGCGACGGCTCGAGCGGGGCCATGATCGTGGTCCGCCGCGCCGACCTGCCGGTCAAGGTGGCGCCCCCCGCGCCTCCCCCGATGGCCACCGGCCCACCCGGCCCGGAGATTGTGCGACTCCCGGAGTTCACCGTCTCCAGCACGCCCGTGGACCGCTACCGTGCGTCCGACGCCGTCTCCGCCGTGCGCGTGCGCGCCAACCTCCTGGACACCCCGAGTTCGATCTCGGTCATGACGCGCGACGTCATCGACGACCTGGCACCGACGCGCCTGTTCGACGTCACCCGCTTCATCGCCGGGATCGAGGAGGGCCGCGGTACCCAATTTGCCGACCGCCAGATTATCCGCGGCTTCGAGAGCAATGGGCGCACGGTGGACAATTTTTTCCAGAGCGGCGCCGACAACTTCGACGAGGCCACGATTGATCGCATCGAGGTTTCCAAGGGGCCCAATGCGATCCTCGCTCCGGCCGGCGTCCCCGGCGGCTCCATCAACGTCATCACCAAGTCCCCGCAGTTCACGCGGCGCCGCACAATCACCGCCCTGGCGGGCGAATTCGACGCACAGAAACTGACCGCCGACCTCACCGGGCCGTTCGGACGCAACGGCGCCCTGGCATACCGTCTCATCGCCGCAGCGCAGGACTCCCGCCGCTACTGGGCCGACGACGCCCGGCTCCGCGGCAAAGTCCTCGCGCCCATGCTCACGTGGCAGGCGACGCCGCACACCCAGTTCACCGTCAAACTCATCGCCGCCGAGCACTGGGTGTTCCGCGAGCCCGGCCTGATCCTCGACCCAAGCGTCGGCGAAGCCACCGGCACGCCCACACTCGCCCCCGGCTTTTCGTACCGCAGTCGCAATGGCATGCAGCCGTGGAGCCACGTGGGCACGCGCACGGCCGACGTCTTTGCGCTCCTGACCTCCAGCCTCGGCGACCACATGGCGGTCCGCGTCGCCGCCAACGCCCGCTACTACCACGAGGACTCGATGCAGGAGTTCTTCGCCACGCCGTCCCTGAAGAATCGATACAACCCGTACACCGGTGAGCTGACGCAGGACCAGACGTGGGCGCTCGACGGAAACGGCACGACGTACGTCGCGACGCTCGCGCCGCTGTTCGACCCGACGGCGATTCCGGTGCGGGCCGACAACCAGCAGACCGTCACCACGACGACGAACCTCCACGCCGATCTCGCCGCGCGGCACCAGTTCGGCGGGGTGAGCACACAGACGGTCACCGGTTTGGCCGTGAGCCACTACGACAACGTCGGCGAACTGCGCACCGGCACCCTGCCGCCCATCGACCTCACGCGGCCGGGAGCGCGCGCGAATGCCACGTGGGCCGACGCGTTCTACGGCGACCAGCACAGCAAGCTCAACTCGCTCGACCTGTACGCCAACCAGCGGCTGTCGTTTGCGCACGAACGCGTGCAGCTCACCGGCGGCGTCCTGCGTTACCAGGTCTTTCACCAGAGCGAGGAGCGCTCCGGCACGCCCCCCGCGGTCAGCGTGCTCGACGACAGCCGGCTGCTCTGGCTCGCGAGTGTGCTGGTGAAGCCCGCGCCCAGCCTTTCGCTGTACTACACACACTCGACCAACTCGACGCCGGTCATCGCGAACGACCTGCCGCTGTGGCGCGACGGCGTGCAGGACGAGTTCGGTGCGAAGGCCGAGTTTTTCAAAGAGCGCCTCTCCCTCACCCTGGCGCGCTTCAGCATCCGCCAAACCCGCGTGGTGGTGCCCAATCCTGATCACCAGACCGACCTCTCCGCGCCGTGGCAGTTGATCTCCGACCTGCGCGACCACGGCTTCGAGGTCGAACTCACCGGCGGGCTGACCACCAACCTCTCCGTGATCGCGACGTACACGCAGCTCCACCTGCGCGATTCGCTCGGGCGCCGCGTCCGCGCCGTGGCCGACCGCAACTCTGCGCTGCTCCTGAATTACCGCTTCCAGCTCAATCCGCACCTGCGCTGGTCGGTCTTCGGCGGTGCCACGTACGCCGGCGAGCGGCCGGGCGACACGCCCACCGTCGACTTCACCCCGCTCGGCGTTCCGACGCGCCACAGCTTCATGATCCCGGCGTACGTCACCACCAACGCCGGCCTTTCGTGCCGCCACGGCAACTGGCTCCTGCGGCTCACGATCGACAATTTCCTCGACGAGCGGAACCGGCTCCGGCCCGCCGGTGGTCGCGTCAGCGGCACGGGGCTCTCCACCGCCCCCGGACGCAACCTCCGCCTCTCCACCTCGGTGGACTTCTAGGCCTCGCTGAGGGCCACGGCCCCGCGAGTGGTCCAACCCGAACCGCCTCTTTCCCTTACTCTTCCTCTTTCTCTCGTATTCGAACGCGGCGTCAGCACACCCCATCGCTGCCGCTACGCGGCAGAACGAAAGCAAGAGCGAGCGCGAGAGTAAGAGAAAGAGTAGGAGGAAGAGTAAGAGGTGCCCTCACTTTCACTCCCCCTCTGGGGCCACCCTCACTCTCACTTTCACTCCCCCCGATCCCCCATTCGGCGGCGTCGCGCGTCGTGAGGGTGGCCGGCTACCACCGGCAGCAAACCTCCTCACCCCGAATGAAAAACACCCTGCACCGTACGGTGCGTTGCCACTGCATTATTCTCACGGGACTGCTCGCCGCCTTCGGCGCGAACGCCCTCTCCGCCCAAGCCGCCCCTCCCGGCGCCGCCACCCGCGTTCCCGCCGCCAGCGACGACGAGATCGTGACCCTCTCCCAGTTCACCGTCTCCGGCTCGACCGCCGATCGCTACCGCGCGGCCGACGCCATCTCCGCCGTGCGCGTCCGCGCCCCGCTCCTCGACACCCCGAGTTCCATCTCCGTGGTGACCCGCGACATGATCGACGATCTGGCGCCCTCGCGCATCTTTGACGCCGCGCGCTATGTCTCCGGCGTGCAGGACGGTCGCGGCATGCAGTTTCAGGATCGGATGATTCTCCGCGGCTTCGAAAGCAACGGACAGCGCACGGTCGACAACTTCCTGCAGCCCGCCGACGCCGACAACATCGACGAGGCCGTGGTCGACCGCATCGAGGTGGCCAAGGGCCCCAATGCCATTCTCTCCCCGTCCGGTGCTCCCGGCGGCGCGATCAACGTCATCACCAAGTCTCCGCTCTACCGTCAGAAGCGCAGCGTCACCGGCCTCATCGGCCTCTACGACGCCCAGAAGGTATCGCTCGACGCGACGGGGCCGTTCGCGCCGGGCAGCGCGTTCGCCTACCGCGTGATCGGCTCCCTGCAGGACTCGCGCCGCTACTGGGATGAGGAGGCCCGCCTCCGCGGCAAGGTCCTCGCCCCCATGTTTGCGTGGCGCCTCTCCGACCGCACACAGCTGCAGGTGAAGCTCATCGCCGCCGAACACTGGATCTTCCGCGAGCCGCTCCTGATCATCGATCCGTCTGTGACGGCGGCGACCGACGATCCCGGCCTCGCCCCGGGAATCTCGAAGCGCGGCCTCAACGGCATCCAGCCCTGGAGCCACGTCGGCACGCACACCGCCGACCTGTTCACCCAGCTCACCACGAGCGTAAACCAGAACATCAGCCTCCGCTTCGCCGCCAACGGCCGCTACTATTTCGAGGACTCGGAGCAGGAGTTTCTTTCCACGCCTAGCCTGACCAACCGCTACAACCCGTACACCGGCGAGCTGACGCAGAACCAGACCTGGGCGCTCGACGCTGCCACCAACAAGTACGTCCCGACCTACTCCGCGTTCTTCAACCCGAACGCCATCCCCGTCCGGGCCGACGCCCAGTGGTCGCGCCGCAAGACCGCCAACGCGCAGGCCGATATCGTCGGCAGCTACACGTTCCCGTTCTTCAGCACCCAGACCGTCGCGGGCGTGGCCTACTCGCGGCAGACCGGCTACACGCATGGCAAGAACGGCACCCTGCCCGCCATCGATCTCGCGCATCCGGATGCCCGATACAATCCGGTCTACGGCTCGGCGCTGAACACGTTCAACAAGAGCTCGTTCACGAACTGGCAGCTCTACGTCAACGAGCGCGTCGGCCTCTTCAAGGACCGGCTGTTCCTCACCGCCGGCGTGCTGCGCTTCAACACCAAGACCACCGGCCAGAACGCGCTGACCAACTCGGCCCCCAGCGTCCTCGACGACGGCAAGAACATGAGCTCCGTCGGTGCGCTCGTGAAGGTGCTGCCCAATGTCTCGGTGTACTACAGCCACTCCTCCAACTCCTCGCCCACCATCGCCAACAACCTGCCGCTCTGGCGCGACGGCAAACAGGACGAGTACGGCTTCAAGTCCGAGTTTCTCAACCAGCGGCTATCCTTCAACGGCGCCTACTTCGAGATCACCCAGACCAACGTCACGATCCCGAACCCCGACCACCAGACCGACCCGGCGGCGCCCGAGCAGCTGATCGCCGACTACGGCAACGAGGGTTTCGAGTTCGAGCTGATCGGCAGCCTGACCCCGCACCTCTCCGCCGTGGCGACCTACTCGCATCTGCGCATGCGTGATTCGCTTGGCCGCAACGTCCGGGGCGTCGCCGACAACCTCGCCGCCCTGCTCCTGAACTACCGCTACACCGACGGCGGCCTCAAGGGCCTCGCCCTCAGCGCGGGCGTGAACTGCACGGGCAAGCGCGCCGGAGACACGCCGGTCAACTTCACTGCCGCCAACGTCGTCGGCCAAACCAGCTTCTACCTGAAGCCAATGTACGCGATCACCCTCGGCGCCTCGTATCGTTGGCACGAGAAGTACTTTTTCCGGCTCACGATCGACAATCCGTTCGACGACAAGGGCTACATCTCCGTCGCTGGCGGTCGCGTCTCCGGCACCGGCATCACCACCGCGCCGGGCACGAACGTGAAATTCTCCACCACGTTCGAGTTCTGAGCCTCCGCAAAAGTGTCACGTATTACGTGACACTTTTCCGTCCGGCTCCCTCTGAGCACCGCCAAAAGTGTCACGTAATACGTGACACTTCTTTGCGCCCTCAGCGGAGGGTCGCTTCGTGCCGCCAGACGATCTCGACGGCGTCGAGTGATACGGCCTGGTCGTGGGCGTCATACGTGGGACGCGCCTCGCGCGGGATGTACACGGGCGCGTCGCGGCGCAGCGGCAGGACCTTCAGCGTCAGGCCGGCCTTGCGCTCCTCGGGCGTCAGCCGCCAGAGCCCGATCTCAAACGGCGTCCCCTTGTAGAAGTTGTCCGTGAGCAACCGGTCGCCCGCGTAGACCCGGGCAACGTCACCGCGATAGCGGATGCGCAGCAGGGCGGGTGCGTCCCCCGCCTGCAGCGCGGCCGGCAACTCGAGGCGCCAGACCGCCGCGCGCGCGAAATCGTCGTCGGTTGGCTGCAGCGCCACCGGCCGTTTCGGATCGGGATTCAGCCGCACGGGTGGAACCTCGCCGGCCGCGCGTTCCTGCCGGACGGTTGCCAGCACGTCGGCGCGCGGTGTGACCGACGGAGCGTACTCGGTAAACCAGCCCGTCTTCGCCCGCACCGGCGCGGCCGCGGTGTCCAGCGCCGGAAAGACCGCGACGCGCGTGGCGGGCACGGTCTCAGCTTCCACCGCGAGGCCGTCAGCGAGCGGCTGCAACGCGCCCTCGGAAATCAGCAATCGCTCCCGCCCCGCCACGCGCAGTTTCCAAAGGTTCATCGCATCCGCGAGCGGCAGCACCAGCAGATGCGTCGTGCGCCCCGTCGCGTCGCGCAGCGACACCGCCGGCTCCCGGCCCGGCACGATCTCCGTCACCAACACGCCGCCCGCGACCCGCTGGACGCGCGCGCCGCCGGCCTCGAGCGTGACGCCGACGGGCGTCTCCAGCAGGAGTTCCACCGGAATCCCGGGCTGCGCCGCAAACACGTAGACCGCAGGATCGGCCAGCCGGCAGAGCAATTGTGCGGTGCCCGCGCGCAGGGTGCCTGCGCCCAGCGGGAGGTTGACCGGCCAGTGCGTGTACACGCCGCTGGGCAGTGTGATGGGCGCCTGCGGCAGCGTCACGATTCCGCCTGCGAGCTTCACCCTGACCTGAAAGTCCGGGTGGGCCCGCAGCGGATGGTTGCGCTGGTGGTTGTTGATGAAAACGAACCCGGTGCGCCCATCCGAGCGCAGCGCCGCGCGCGGGGTGATGGCATCATCGAGGCTGCGCGGCCGCTCCGTCGGGAAGTAGGCAGTCATGGGAGCGAGCGTTACGCCGAAGTCATGGAGGAACAGGTGCACGAGCTTCATCGCGCGGTACGTGTCGCGCACCTGGCCGAACTCACCGAGCGCCGCCTGGTAATCGTACGACTTGGTCTCGAGTTCGTTGTACGCATTCCAGCCGGTGAACGATTCATGCAGCGGCCCAGCCGCCGGCGGGTTCGTGCCGCCGTGATACATGTAGTAGCCCAGCAGGGTGACCCCGGCGCCGACTTTCGTCAGTGCGGCGGCGGCGGAATCCGCCGCGTACATCACCGGCCGCCGGTGATAGGCGACCGCCATGCCGCCGCCGAGTTCGGCGGTGAGGAACGGATACCCGAGGTACCGCTCGTGGTAGGTCCGATCCTTCGGCTCCAGGAGATAGCCGACGTTGTCCTCGGCGCGAATGGTCGTGAAGAAGAAGTGCTGGTTGGGCGGCAGTTCCGTCAGGCTGTCGCTCCAGAATTGCTCCGTGTAGCCGCCGAACACCGGAAGGAAGGGCGCCGCCGGAATCACGGCCTTGTCCCAGCCGGTCGCCGAATAGAAAGGCGCAACGCAGCCCGCCGCCCGCGCGATCTCCAGCAGCCGCAGCATGTGCGCCTCGCCGTCCCGGTCCGGGTGATACTCGTTCTCCAGCTGCACACCGATGATGGGGCCGCCGTCTTGCCAGAACTGTCCGCGGACCTGGGCGCCGATCTGCGCGAAGAAGCGCTGCACCAGTTCGAGGTAACCGGGTGCGTTTTGCCGCACGGGCCCCGCCGCCAGCACCCAGTCGGGCAGGCCGCCGTTACGCACCTCGCCATGGCACCAGGGGCCAATGCGGATCCAAACCTGGAGGCCGACGCGGCCGCACGTCTCGACGAACTTCCGCAGGTTTCGTTGGCCGCTCCAGTCGAAGCGCCCCGGCCGCTCTTCGTGGAAGTTCCAGAACACGTAGGTCCCCACGACGTCGATGCCGCCGGCCTTCATCTTGCGGAGCTCGCCCTCCCACTCCGCCTCGGGATACCGCGCAAAATGAAACTCGCCCATCACCGGGAACCACGGCTGGCCGTTGCGCGTGAAGAACCGGCGGTTCACCTCCAGCGTTTCCCCGGTCGGCGACTGGCCGCCGACCGCGAAGCTGAGCGGGGTCGCGGGCGCCGGGGGCGTCGTAGCGTCGATCAGGACGTCCGCGCGCGCGGCGAGGACGAGCGCCAGCGCGGCGGGAAGGAGAAGACGGCGGAGCTTGGACATGAGCGAAGAGAGTCAGCCGCGGGGCGCCCGGTCCGCGGCCACGCGGATCGGCCCACCCCGCCCGGCGGCACGGCGAAATCTAGAATTTGAGGGTGGCGCTGAGCGTGAACTTGCGCGGCTCCTGCAGGCCGATCCGCTCGGGAATCGAGGAGGTGGTGTCCCACCAGGCCAGCGTGTACACCTGGTAGCGGTCGGTATCGAAGACGTTGCTCACGTTGAGCTGGAACTCCACGGGCGTTTCGCGCCCGAGCAGCCGCGGGTTCACCGTGTAGGCGAGCATGGCGTCGGCGAGGACGAGTTCGCGGCCCATCCGCACCCCGCCATTGTAGAAGCCGAGGACGTTCCGGCTCTGGTACCGGCCGCCGCCGCCGATGGCGAAGCCCTTCAGGAGACCATCGGTGAACGTGTACTTCGTGTAGAGGTTTGCGCCGTATTTCCGTTCGCCACGCGCCTGGAGACCATTCAACGCCACGACGTTGTCGATGTGATACTGGTACAGCCAGCCCACTTGGGCGCCGATCGTATCCCACGCATTGCCCGCGCCGCTGAGGAGGAAGTCGCGGCCGCCTTTCGCGATCCAAAACGCGGTGTTGTTGTCCGCCCACACCTTCACCTCGGCCATGGCGTTCCGGTTGATCACCTCGTTCGTCGAGAAGTTGGCCGAGATCCGCCAGTTCTTCGTCGGATTGGCGATCACCTGGAACTCATAACCCTCCGAGTCGCGGTCCTGCATGTAGCCGTTCGCGTCGATCGTGCGCGCCGCCTGCTCGGCGGCGGTGATGACGCCGGCGGTACGCAGAGCCGTGAGCACACGCGTGTTGAGGTCGGTGACCGCGGTCTGCACGTCACCCCAGTCGGTCATGTGCTTCACCTTGGTGGTGTAGTAGCCGGCGGTGGCGTAGACCTTGCCGCCGAGCAGATCGAACTTCAGGCCGAAGTCATAGCCCTGGCCTTTTGGCATCGGCGGAATCTCGGCGCCGATCAGGTGGATGTGCACGTTGGGGATGTCGCGGCTGTTGGAATGATTGGCGTAAACCGAGACCGTCTTCGCCACGTGGTACACGGTCCCGAGGCTGAACGTGCTGGCATTGAAACGCGTGCCGCGGCGGGTCGCGCCGAGCCGCCACTGCTTGGTCGTGGCATCCCGCTCACTCGGCACCCAGGTGTATTTCATCGAGTCCGAGCGGAACCCGACCGTCGTCACCAGCCGGTCCTTGAAGAACGTGCTCTGGAGCGCGCCGAGGAACGTGTCCTGTTTCTGGCGCGAGTTATCGAGGTACTGGTTCGGCACCCAGCCGGTGCCGGCGACCGGCACGCGCCAGGACTGCACGTGGATGTCGGAGACATTGCCCGGCTGGAAATAGTGGCGGCGATAAACCCGGTTCACGTCAGCCTCCGCGGCGGTGCTGTCGCCCGGCATCGCGGTGAACACCTCCGAGGATTCGTCGAGGAAGGTGTCCCGCTGCGAGTGCTCGTACATGGCGGCGAGCCGGTGGCGCGCCCAGCTGCCGGTGTCGAAGGTGTACGCGAGGCTGCCGCGCAGCTGGGTGCCGCGGTCCGTCAGGTGGCGTCGGGTCCAGTTGTTTTCGAGATACAGGCGGCCCGCGTTGGGGTTGGCCGTGCCGTCGGGCAGCGTCGCACTGGCGTCGCCCCACAGCTCGCCGCTGTCGCCGTAATAGTTGGTCGCGCGGCTGCCGTTGGCGTCGTAACCGAGGAAGTCGGTGCGCTGGTGGTTCACCGCGAGCTCGAAGGAGAGCCGGTCGCTGACCTCGCGGCTGAAGAAGCCGCTGATCGTCTCGTAGTCGGTCTCGCGCACGGCGTCGGGGCCGGCGGAGTTGGACTCGCGCGGGATGATGGCGAGGTTCGCCGGCGTGAGCGCCAGCTGAGCCCAAGTCTGGCTGGCGGTGGCGTTGCTGCCGTAGCCGAGCCCGAGCCAGTTGCGCACCACGCCGTCGTCCCCGGCCACGAGGTGGTCCGGCCAGAACGTCGCGATCGTGGGACCGGAGGGCCAGGTGCCGCTGTAGGTCGGGCGGCCCGCCTGCCGCCAGAGGGAGGACTGGTCGATCATGAGCCAGGGGCGGGCGACATTGTTCTTCACGCGGCCGATCTCGCCCTCGACGCGCACGCTCGTCCCGGGTTGCGGCCGGTAGGTGGTGGTGAGATGGGCGCGCTTGGCCCGGTCGAACTCGAACTCACGCCAGGACTTGCCGTCCTCCGCCATGGCGTTGAGGCGGATGGCGAGCTGGTTGGGCGTGACGACCTGGTTGACGTCGATCGTGCCGCGGAAGCGGTCCCAGCTGCCGACGAGCGCGGTGAGTTCCGTGGCGTTCTTTGCGAGGTTGGCCTGCTTGGTGGTGCTGTTGACGATGCCGCCGGCGGAGCCGAAGCCGAACAGGATGGCATTGGGCCCGCGCGCCTGGTCGATGCGGTCGATGTTGTAGAAGTCGGTCGAGGTAACCCAGGTGAAGTAATTGCGCGCGTAGCTGGCTGGGAGCCCGCGGATGCGGAGCTGCCACTCGCTGTTACCGACGAGGGGGTTGCCGTTGAAGTTGTTGGCGGAGTCGCCGAGGTCGGGCACCGCGTTGTTCTCGAACAGGATCACGTCGCGCATGTTCGTCGCGCCGATGTCGGACAAGAACTCGGGCGTGAGCACCGAGATCGCGGCGCCGACGTCGCGCAGGCTCGTGTTGAGCCGGCTGCCAGCGAGGGTGTTCTGCGCGAGGTAGCCGACGTCACGGCTCGTGTTCACCTCGAATGGCGTGAGGACGATGGCCTCGTCCTCGGCGACGGCGGACGGGGTGGCGGCCGCGGCCAGCAAGGAGGCAGGACTTGCCGCCAGCAGGCCGGCGATCAGCAACGCGCGCGGGCCGGGGGACTTGGGGAGGGTAGGTTTCATGGTTCGCGGGGTGGTAGGCAGTGAGGGAAAGGCCGGGTGCGGCGGGCGCACCGCAGGACGGAGGGGTAACACAGGGGCCGGAGGGGGCTGCGGCCGGGAGGCGGGATTTGTCGACGAGTAAAACTGTTTCGCAGCATGTCAAGCCCCGGGGCCGGCCTGCGGCTGGCGACGCCCCCCCACTATCCTGGCCGATGTTCCTCGGCGTCTAGGCCCCACCCGCCCCGGGACGGGCGAGGCACGCCCAAGGCTGTAGAACTGTTTTATTACCGCCCGCCTGGGGGCGCGCCGACGGCCCTGGCGGCGCGGTCCGCCAGCACCGCCCGGGTGGCCTCGGCCCGGCGGGCGTCGAGCGGATAGGCGCGCAGCAACGCGATGGCCGCGAGCGGCGGCAGCGCGGTTGACGCGACCAGCAGCACACGCAGGGACGTGAAGGTCGACCCCGCCTGGGCAGCTCCGAGCGACTGTTCGAAGCCGCTCAGCGCCAGCGCCACACCGGCGCCGAGGTAGGAAACGGAGACCGCGGTCTTCTGGATCCAGGAGTAGATCGCCCCGAACATGCCCGCCCGACGCAGCCCCGAGGCCAGCTCATCCTCCGCACAGATGTCGGCCAGCATGGAGGCAAACAGCACCTGCGAGGCGACCCAGATTGGCCCGCACAACAGCGGATCGAGTACGATCAGCCACGGGTGGCTCGGGTTGAAAGCGACCCATTTGAACAGCCCGCCGACACTGGTGAGCGCATACAGCGCGATCAGCGTCTCGCGTTTGCCGCAGCGCCGGGAAACCGCCACCACCAGCGGGATGGCACCGAGGCCGATCAGCGCGTAACCCGAGGAGAGCACCGCCTTCCAAGTCGATCCGAGGGCGATGTCGCCGCCAAACAGGTAATACACGAGCACGTAGTGATCGAGGCCGCTGGCGAGCATGCCCATGACGGTGTTGACGAGCACCAGGCCCGCCACGATCAGGAACGGCCGGTTGGCCAGGGCCCCGCGCACGCCGGCCCAGAACCGGACCCGACCCGCGCCGACTGGCGGCGCCACCGTCCGCTCGCGCACGACCAGCGCCGGCACCAGACCGGCCCCCGTGAGCAGCAGCAGCCCGACGCCCCACCCCACCACGCGGATGCCGACCACCGCCGAGCCGAACAGCGCGAGTTGGCTCAACGGAAAGATCCACTGGTACCCGAGCTCGCCCAGCTTGTGAAAAAAGGAGGCGTGCGCCATCACCCGCGTCCGCTCGTGATGCTCCGACGAGAACTCGTACGTGAGCGCCGAATACGGCACGCTGTAGACCGTGTAGGCGGTGAAGAACAGGACGGAGACCGAGCTGAAGTATGCCACCTTGGCGGCTTCACTCCACCTGGGCGGCACCATCCAGATCAGTCCGTACAACGCGCCAAGGGCCACCGCCCCCGCAGCAATAAAGGGCCGGCGCCGACCCCAGCGCGAACGGAAGTTGTCCGACACGTTCCCCATCACGGGGTCCAGGAACGCCTCCCAAAGCCGGGGCAGCGCGAGCGCCACGCCGAGCAGCACCGGATTCACCCCGAGCGTCATCTGATAGTACGGCACCGCCAGGCTCGCGATGCCCGCGTAGCCGAGGAAGGACGCGAGCGCGCCGACGCCGAGGCCCAGACGGGCGGAGAAACGCGTGCTCGAACTCGCAGGGGTAAGGCTCATGCCGCGGCGCTGCGCGCGACGCTTCCGAGCGGCCGCGGGCAACGCAACCGCGAAGTCACGCGTCCTCGCGCCGGTCGTCACCGGACAGAAAGCGCTCGACCAGCCCGGCGGCGCTGCGGCACAAAACAGTCCCCCTTCCCCCGCGACCATGCCCGCCGGCCAGAAACCCGCGACCAAGCGACACACGATCTACGATCTGGCGCGGCATGCCCATGTATCGCCCGGCACGGCCAGCCGCGTGTTGAACAACCGGGATCGCGTCGACCCCGAGACGCGCGCCCGGGTGCTGTCGGCCGCCCGCGAGCTCAACCTCAAACCGCGCGCGGGCGTCCGCCGGCAGCAGATCGCGGTGCTGTCCGATCCGCGCTACCCGGATCGCGTCGAAGGCTACGCCGCCCGGCTCAGCGCCTACGCCTCCTTCTGCCTCTCGCGGCTCGACGCCGCGGTGATCCATCCCTCCGATCCGATGACGCAGCTCACGGGCACGTTCCTCGACGGCATCGTGGCGGTCACCTGCGAGAACGACCTGGCCGACCTGCTGCGCTCGCTCGAACCGCGGATTCCGGTCGTGTACCTGGACAAGTTTGACGCGCGACCCGACCAGCCCGTGGTCTGTTCCGATCACGTCCAAGGCGGCTACCTCGCGGCGCAGCACCTGATCGCGCGGGGCAAGAAACGCCTGGCGATCGTGGGCATGGACATCCTGCCGATGCGGGAGCGGCTGCGGGGTTTCCGCCAGGCGATGGACGAGGCAGGGATCACCGCGGACGAAAACCTGCTCCAGTTGGTCGCCCGCGACGCCGGCGCGACCAACTACACCAGCAGCATCACGCAGAAGGTGCGGGCCGGCGCGGACGCGATCTTCACCCCCGGCTCGAGCTATGAGGGCATCAACTGCCTGCACGTGCTCTCGTACGTCATGGGGCTGCAGATCCCGCGCGACGTCTCGCTCGTCGTGAGCGAGGTGCCCGGAATCTGCGAGGTCCTGAACCCACCCCTGACCGCGATCGAGGAGCCGCTCGCCGCGATGGCGGACCAGGCGGCCGCGATGGTCATGCGGCTCGCGGCGGGCGAGAAGCTGCCGCGCCGGCACGTCACCGTGCCCGTCCGCCTGATCGAACGCGCTTCCGTGCGCTAGCCGGTGGTCGGACTTCGTCCGGCAACCGGCTAATGAAGATGGCTGCGCCATCTTGGGCGGGGCGTCTCAGGCCCCTGCCCTTTTCTGAGCGGTCCGTTTTAGCGCGCGAGCGGGAGCATGAACCGCAGGGTACGATCAGCCTCGCCGGGAAGCCACTCGTGGCCGAAATCCGGATACAGCACCATCTCCTTGCGGGCCCGGATGTGGTTGTAGGCGGCGAACTGCGTGGACGGCGGGCAGATCTGGTCCATCAGTCCCGTGTACATCAGGATCTCGCCCTTGATCATCGGCGCGAGGTGCTGGCAGTCGATGTAGCCGAGCTTGCGAAACACGTCGGCCTCCCGCTCATGGCACGGATCGAACCGGCGGAAATAGTCGCGCAGCTCGGCATAGGCGTCCTTCGCCAGGTCCATTTCCCACACGCGCTGGTAATCGCAGAGGAAGGGATACACCGGCGCCGCGCGGCGGATCCGCGGCTCGAGGGCCGCGCAGGCGAGCGTCAGGCCGCCGCCCTGGGAGGCCCCCATCGCGCCGAGGCGGTCGGGGTTCACCTCCGGCCGCGACATGACGACGCGGGCCAGCTGCACGGTGTCGAGGTACAGGGAACGGAAGAGGAGCTTGCGGTCATCCGGATCGTCGAGCCCGCGGATGATGTGGCCGTTGAGCGTGTTGCCCTGCACCGCGCCCGCGTCGGTGGAGCGCCCGCCCTGCCCACGGCAATCCAGGGCCGCGACGCAGAACCCGGCGGCGACGTACGGCACCTTGCCGAGCCAGTCGCCACTGTTGCCGGAGTAGCCGTGGAACTGCAGCACCGCGGGGTGCCGGCGGCCGATCGGCGCCTTCGGCCGCAGGTACTTGGCGTACACGCGGGCGCCGCCGACGCCGGTGAACCACAGGTCGAAGCATTCGACGCCCGGCACGTCGATCTCGCGGTTCGGCACCAGCTCCGGCTGGACGGGAGTCGCGTCGAGTTCGCGCAGGGCCTCGCGCCAGTAGCGGGTGAAGTCGGCGGGACGCGGATTGCGGCCCCGGTAACGGCGCAGTTCAGGGAGGGGTTTGTCGATCAGCATGGACGAAGGGGGAGAAAGTGACGCGGCGCCCACGAGAACGGAAGCGGCGCGTCGACACAATCCTGCGGACGCCCACCGCCCGGTCACAGCGCCAGGCGCTGGTGCCGCTGCCGGTAGCGTCGCGGGGTGTCGCCCTGGGCGGCGCGAAACAAGGTGTAGAAGTGGGCCAGGTTGCTGAATCCGCACTCGAGGCAGATCTCGACGATCGGCTTCGCGCCGAGCCGCAGCTCGCGGGCGGCGTGCTCCATGCGCAGGGAATTGACGTAGGCCGTGGGCGTGAGGCCCAGGTACCGGCGGCAGGTACGCGCCACATGTTCGGCGCCGCGCCCGGCCAGGCGCACGAACGTCGCCACGCCCCCGGCGAGCTGGTCCGGCTGCTGCATCTCGGCGCAGGCCTGCTCCAACCAGTCCGGCAGGCCCGCGACCCCCGGGCGGGCCGGGACCAGCAACGCGTACAGCTCGAGGAGGAACCGCTCGAGCCGCAGCCGGCGGCGATCCGTCGGCGGCAGCCCGCGGAGTTCCTGCCGAAGCACCTGCCGCTGGTGGGGCGAGAGCACGCGCTGCACCGGCAGCTCCGGCGCCGGATCGTGCAGGGCGGCGGCCTCCGGAAAACGTGCGGCCATCTCCGTCGCAACGCAGGCGGGGAAGGCCAGGTTTACGAACGTGAAACCAGCGGCATCCGCCGCGCCGAACCGGTGGTGATCCCGCGGGCGGATGAACATGATGTCACCGGGCGCTAAGTTTTGCTCCACGCCATTGACGCGGTGCCGGCCCTGCCCCTCCTCCACCCAGAAGATCTCGGCGAAGTCGTGCGTGTGGCCCCACGAGCGGCGGCCCGGGTGATAACTCACCCGGGCCAGGTGGTACCACTCGTCGCGGCCCACGAGGTTGCGCCAGTATTTCAAGTCCTGCACGTCAATAGGCCATAAGCGCAAGTCAGCCCACGGGAAGAACAAACCGGCTGGTTCTGCTACGCTGCGGCCCGCCCGGCGGTGGTTTCCAGCAACCGTCGCGCCTCCCGCTCCCCCTCCCGTCCCCGGTCCGACTCGTCGGCCGCGCCCGCGTGGGGGCACCGGACGCGCGCGCCCCCGCCCCGCCCCTTTTCATGACCTCCAAGGAACGCATGTTGACGGCCCTCGCGGGCGGTGTGCCCGACCGGCTGCCGATCACGATCCACCAATGGCAGGAGTATCATCTCGCCACCTACATGGGCGGCGTGGACGAGCTCACGGCCGCCCGGCAGATCGGGCTCGATGCCGCGGTGACCCCGCGCGACATCCGCCGCGAGATCCCCTCGCCCCATTGGGTGGAACGGGCGGAACCGGCCGGGACGGAGAACGGGATGACGCTCACGCGGCACACGTTCACGACCCCCGACGGCGACCTCACGCTGCTCGCCGGACGCAACGAGTACACCGAGTTCGTGATGGAACACCTGATCAAGGACCAGCGGGACGCCGAGATCTTCCTCCGCCATGCGCCCCGGTACCGCCTCGACCTGCCGCGCCTGACCGCGTGGTACGACCGCACCGGCGACAGCGGCATCGTGCGCGGCTCCGTCACCTCCTTCTTCCAGCCGGGCACCTGGCAGAGCTTCTGCGAACTCGTCGGCACGGAGCAGGCGATCTACTGGAGCGTCGACGACCCGGCGTTCGTGCACGCTTTTCTGGAGGCACTCACGCAGCGCGCGATCGAGTGGGTGGAGCGCGAGTGGGCGGACGCGAAATTCGACCTGGTGGAGCACGGCGGCGGGGCCGCCAGCGCGAACGTGATCAGCCCCGCGATGTTCGACACCTTCTGCCTGCCGTACGACCGGCGGGTCATCGCGGCGCTGCACGCCGCCGGCCACAAGGTGGTCTATCACACCTGCGGCTGGATGATGCCGCTGCTCGAACGCATCCCGGAGAACGGCTGCGACGCGAGTGAGACCCTGAGTCCGCCCGGCGTGGGGGGCGACATCGCCACCGAGCTCGATCGGCAGCGGGTAAAACGCACGCTCGGCCGGCGCGTCGCCCTGATCGGCGGGATCGACCAGGCCAAGTTCGAACAACCCGGGCACGCCGCCGAGATCACGGCCGACGTCCGGGCCTGCTTCCGCGACTTCGGCGCCGGAGGCGGCTACATCTGCTCCGCCTCGGATCACTTCTTCCACGCCGATCCGGAAAATCTGCGCACGCTGGTCCAGACCGCCCGCGAGTGCACGTATTGACCGGCGGGCGGACGCCCCCCGCCCGCGCGTCGCACCCGTTGACGTTCGGGCGGGTTACCGTAAACCGGGGGCGTGACCTCCACCCCCCGCCCGACCATGCGCACGATCGCGACCGAGGCCGGCGTCAGCGCGATGACCGTGTCGCTGGCGCTACGCAATCACCCGCGCATCCCGGCGGCGACGCGCGAACGGGTGCAGGAGGCAGCCGCGCGGCTCGGATATCGCCCCGATCCCCAGGTGGCGAAGTTGATGCACCACCTCCGCGTCGGCCGGCAGCCCGGGTTCCAGGCCTCGATCGCGGCGCTGACCACGGTGCGCGCCGGCGCGGACACGACGTACCTGGCGGAGATCGTCCGCAGCGCGCGGCGGCGCGCGGAGGAACTGGGCTACGGCTTCGAACTCTTTCGCGTGGAGCATCCGCCCCGGCCCCAGCCCGCGCTGCAGCGCATGCTGCGCAGCCGCGGCGTCGAAGGGCTCGTGCTGCTGCCGATCGCGAGCCCGAGTGACCTCGGTTCGCTGCTCGACTGGAGCGGCTTCGCCGTCGTGACGACGACCTACGGCGTGCTGGCACCGCAATTTCACCGGGTGGTGCCGCATCAATTTGGCAACGCGCTCGAGATCTGCCGGCAGCTTGCGCAGCTCGGCTACCGCCGCATCGGCCTCGTGCTGCCCGCCGAGCAGGATGTACGGGTGCACCATGGGTTCTCGGCCGCGGTGGCCTGGCAGAGCATGATCGGTGGCACCGATTTCGTGCGCCCACTGATCCATCGCGGGCCGGTGCCGGAAGCGGCGGAGGTCCGCGGTTGGTTCAAGCACGAGCACCCCGACGTGATCATCGCCGAGGGCGACAAGTCGTGCCGTCCGCTGGCCGCCCTGCTCGACCTGAAGGTGCCGGGTCGGGTCGGTTTCGTGAGTGCGAACAAGGCCGAACGTTCGCTGTTCGCGGGCATGGACGAACGGCCGGAGGAGATCGGCGCCACCGCGATCGAGCAGCTCGCGGCGATGATCCAGCGCGGGGAGAAGGGCCCGCCGACCGTGCCGAAGGTGACGATGATCGACGGCCAGTGGCTGGCTGGCCGCTCCGTGAGCCAGTCGCCCGCAAAGCGTCCACGGGCGGTCGCCCGGTAGATTGCCCCACCGCCGCAACGGGAATTCAGGGCGTGCGGACTGGCTCGAGCCAGACCGCCTGTCCGCCGGACGCCCGGAGCGGGACGTCCAACGTCGCCGCCGCGGTCACCGGCACGGTGGATACCCGGACGTGAGTGCGGGTGGGCACCGTCGGATCGTCGGCATAGACGTGGGCGGTGTAGCTTTCGCCCTTGGGCAGAAAATCCAGCGGCAGCGGCAGCGACCGCGCGGTGCCGCCGTTGATCACCCCCACGAACCACTCGCGCCCGCTCCGCCGCGCGAGGACCGCGTATTCCCCGACGCGGCCATCGATCACGCGGGTTTCATCCCACACGGTCGGCACCCGCCGGAAGAACTCCACCTCGGGCTCGCCCTGGTAGGCCGCAGCCTTGTCGTACCAGAAGATCCACTGCAACGGGCTGAAGGACACCACGGCCATCGCCAACTGGTGCGCGTGCGTGGTCTTCAGCCGCTTGTCGTAGTAGCAGACCGTGTAGTCGCCGACGCCGCCGAGATAGCGCGTGAACGGCAGCGTGCAGTTCTGCTCGGCCGTGGGGAAGTTCTCGTTTCCGCGAATGCCCTCGACGGTCATGAGTTGCGGATACGTACGACTGAGGCCCGTGGAACGGTAGCCATCGTGGATGTTCAGCATGAGCCGGTACTCGGCCGCCTGCTGAATCGTTTCGGTGATCCAGGCTGTCTCGGCCTGGGGCCCGACGTCGACGAAGCCGATCTTCACACCGGCGACGCCCCAAGCGCGGAAGCGCGCGAAGAGGGCGTCCCGCTCGCGACGGATCTGGCGGCGATCCACGTACAGGATCAGCCCGACACCCTTGCTGCGGCCGTACCGCACGATCTCCGGCACATCGAGATTGGGGGCGCGCACGATGGCCTCGCCATGCTCTTCGTATTCGACCGGGCCGTACCACTTCCAATCGAGGTGCACGTAGCTGAGCCCGGCGGTCGCCGCAAAGTCGATGATCGCCTTGCTGCCCGCCGTCGTGAGCGTCGTGTCGCGCATCACCTTGCCCGGCCGGATCCAGGACGTATCCGCCAGACGCGACGGTGGATTCAGGTTTAGCATGAGGTAGTTTCGCTCGAGCAGGTCCCCCGGGCGGCGGCCCACGAGGAACATCCGCCACGGCGTGGCCTCACCGGGGCGCAGTGTGGCCGACGGATCATGCGCCTGGGCAAACTCCCGCGTCGCGGTGTTGGCGCTGGTGCCGCCCAGGGCGCTGACCAGGGCGCCGGGCAGTCCCGGTGCCGGCGACAACAACAGGCGCGGGAAAGCGACGTTCGCCGCCTCGGCGACGGCGGCCCAGCCTCCGCCGGGCAGTTCCACCGTCAGCGGCCGCTCGCACCAGGGGGCGAAATCCGCGATCCGCGCGCGGCGGTAGATGCCCTCGGTGCCATGCTCCTCCCATCCGAAGGTACCGGCCGGAAAACGGAACTCCGTCCGCTCGCCGGTGAGGCGCACGGGGGCAGGCAGCGTCGCCGGCAGGACGTAGCGCAACGCCGCGCCTTCGTTGTAGACGCGAAACTCCAGTTGCAGCCGGCGGCCCTCCGCCCCGCGCAGCTCAACGGTGAGCTGGTTGTAGTTGTCGGGCACTTCGCGCCGTTCCCCGAAGGGATCGGACCATTGCCCCCGCTCGGAGGTCGTGCGCAGGCCGGTCAGCGCGAAGCCGCCCAACCAGTCGGGTTCGAGCCCCAGCCGCGAGTCCTGCACGACCGGTTGGCCGAGATAGGTGATGCCGTACACCGGCTCACCCGCGGCCGACAGGTCGAACGTCACGGCCACCTGCCCGTCCGGCGAGCGCAGCGCCGTCGCGGCGGGCGCGCGATTCGACAGGAGCAGGGCGGCACCGAGGCCGAGGAGCAGCAGGACGGAGGACTTCATGGGAAGAGGGAGGCGGTGCACGGCCGGAGCACAAAGGTCTGTTCCACGAGCGGGGCGGACTGGAGCTTGGGGTCCGTGGCGCGGCCCAGTTGCCAGGCGACGACGGTCACCTTGAGCGGGAACTTCGCCCGGGGCGGAAGGGCGGTGAAATGCAGCGTGTCTCCATCCACCTCGGCCGGTCCCTCGCGCACATAAAAGCGGACTTTGGCCGCGGGTCCCGCACTCGAGGAGGCGCGCAGGGAGAGTGACTTCAACGTGGCGGGCTGGTCGGCAATCGGCGCAAACGTGATCGTCTGCGCCGCTCCGGCGCGATTCGGCTCGAGCCGGAGGTGCGCCTGCTGGACCGCGCTCTTGTACGTGGCATCGCCCGGATGCTCGGCCAGCAGCCAGATATCACCCCGCCGACGATCGCCGGTGGACCACAGACGGTTCAGCGCGATGCGAAACGTCTGCGGACCCGTCTGCACCACCGGCCCCGTGACCCGGCTGAGTCGGATGGCGCCCCCGCCCGTGGCATGTCCGAGACGGGTCCCCGCGGGCCGACCCGTCCAGCGCACCAAGTTGGGCGCGCCAGGCGCAACGGTCTCGAGGAACGTGGCGCCAAGCTGGAAGGTGACGCCGTCCTCCTGCGGATGAAAACGAAGCTGCACCTGCGCGTGCGAGTCGGTCTGCGGCACGGGAGCGCCGTCCTGGACGAAGGCCAGCAACTGCGGCTGCTTCCCAATCTGGTCGGCCCGGAAATCCTGCGTGGCCAGGGCCATCTCGCGATCGAAACACCAGAAAGCTTCGCCGGGCTTGCCGCGGAACTCGCGCGCCGGCGCGGCCGGAATACTGCGAAGCTGATCGGGCGTCCACCGCTGCACCAGCCACCCGAGGCGCGGGTTGATGGGGATCAGCGAGGCTCGCGCCTCGGGGCGCCCGGTTGCTCCCGAGGCCGCCGGCAAACGCGCCTCGGCCGCCTTGCGGACGAACATCGCCAGATAGCCCACAAGTTCATCCGAGGCGTCGAAGTGCCCGCGTCCGGGTTCGGCGAGCATGGCGATCGGGGCGAGCGGCCGCGCGTAGCGGTAGGCGATGGCCGGGGCCAGGCGCTCCTCGAGCCACTCGTATTCCGCCATAACCATGAGGCCCGGCACGCCATCGATGTCGCGATCCTCCCACGCGATGTTCGCCGCGCCGTAGCCGGTCAGCTTGGTTCGCGGGGCGTCGCCCTTGATCGAGAGCACGGCGAGCGTGCGGCTGGGAGCCCAGGCCGCGAAATTCCAGGGGAACGTGGCGCAGGCCGAGTGGCCGAGCGGAATGACGGGCGCCGAGGAGAGCTCCGCGTACCCAGACTCGGCCGCGAGCGCGCGCAGCATCGCGTCGAAGCGCTCGCCGGCTCCCTGATGGAAGTCGAAGGGGACGTCGCGTGGCGGCGCCACGAACACCTCGGCGATGCCCAGCGCGGCCAACGTGCGACGCATCGTGGCATGCTCCAGGATCCCCTCCTCCAGGAGATTGTCCTGAGCGACCATCACCGCGCGAACCTCGCGACAGGTGGGTGGAATCCAGAGGAACGCACGGCCTTCCCCGACGGGAACGGACCACTGCCATTCCGCGGCGGGCGCGCAGGGCGAAAGACACGAAAGAAGGCAGGCGATAACCAGGAGGAGGCGCATGAACATGCTAACGTGGCGCAGACGGGTTTCTTGGTTCCACCCCCGAAGTTGGTGCGTGGTAGGGAAGACTGGAAACGTGCCTCAAGGGCGCGACGTCAGCAGCACGGTCTGGCTCCCCGGGTCGAAAGCGGGCGACACGGTCGCGCCGTTGAGGCGGACCTGCACCCGAGCATGCGGGACGCGCCAGCGAACCTCGCGCGCGGATTGGCCCTGGAGCTGAACCTCGAGGGCGCCGCCCTCCTGGCGGGCGGCGAGGAAAACCTTCGAGAGCGAATCCAGCACGACCCGCCCGTCGCGCCGCAGGTAGCTGCCATCCGCGACGAAGATGCGCGTGGCGCCGTCGGCATCGGTTGCCTCCGCCGCGTCGGGGCGCGTCACCGCCAGCAAATAGGCATCCGTTTCCCAGCCGCCGAGCGTCGCGTTGGCGTTGCGATGGCGGATCCGGCCGTCGGCGAGGAGATTCACATACACCTCAGTGGTGGTGCCGCCCTGCCGGACGCGCACGCCGATCATCGCCGCATCGGACAACCGCTCGAACGTCGGCAGGTGGTCCTGGTTGACAGGCGTGACGAGCGTGATCGCGGTGAGAAACTTCGTGCGCCGGGTCTGCTCGCTCGGAGCCAACGCGTAGTAGGTCACCTTGGTGTCGGGGTCGTGGTCCTTGAACCCGGCCTTCTCCACCAATCGCATGTTCTCGGGGTAATCGGTCGGCAGACCGGCATCGGGGAACGGAGTCGGGAAGAGCGGACGCACCAAGACCGACGCGTCGCCGTCAGCAACCTTGAGGTCGAGCCCGCGCCGCTCGGCCTTGCCGCCCACGTGGAGCAGCCACTCGAACTGGCCCGGCGCGAACGCCTCGACGTCGTCCAGGACGAGGATGACGTCTCCGATCCAGAGGAAATGCCGGTAATTGCGGTTGAAGAGCCGGGACGTCGGGCCGGTGGCGTCGGCGAGGAGGTAGCGGAGATCGCCGGAAGCGACCGGGTACAGGAGCGCACCGGAGAACTTGGAGCCGACGTACGTGTTCTCCGGGTTCTCCGCGCCGCCGTTCCAGAGCACGACATTGTGCGCCGGGCTCTGGCGGTAGTAGGCGTCGTATTCCGGGCGGCTGTAGCCGCAGTTGCCGGAATCGATCAGGAGGTTGCGGCCGCGGTGAAAGAGGATGAAGGAGCCCGCGTCGGCGTGGGCGTGGTTCCAGGTGTAGCCGCACCGAAGACCGAGGAGCGTGGCGTCCGGGGCCCACGAGCTGCGCAGCATCGCCCACCCGATATCGGGGTAGACGGCCATCGTGGGCCGGTCGGGCAGAGCGGGGGCGGCACCGAGCTCGGCGTCGGTCGGGAAGTACAGAAGGCCGAGCGGCGTGGAACGGTCGAGACCCTCGCGATAGCTCATGGTGCGGGCACGCTGGAGGTACCAGGCGGAGGCCGGGGTGCGGTAGCCGTTGGCCCAGAGCAGCGCGAGCGGCCGGCTGCCGTCAGCATGGAGCGAGCCGTCGCCGAAGTTGAGCGTCATGACGGGGCCCGCGTTGGGATAGGCGACATCGAGGAAGAAGTCGCCGACGCGCGCGAGCGCCGGAATCTCGGCGGGCGGCGTCGTCAGGGCATTGGTCCAGGCGAGGCGGAAGGCGAGGTATTCGGCGAGGGCGAAGGACGCGTAGTTGACGCTCTCGTAGAAGGCGCCGCCGCGGTCGAAGTTGGCGGGCTTGTTCTCGAGGACGCTGCCGGCGTAGCCGAACCACTCGATGGACCCGGCGGAAATGCGCTCGAGCCAGCCGCGGGCGCGCGGCTCCTCGTCGAGCACGGCGAGGGCGCCCAGGCCGGCGGTGAAGACGCAGGCGCTCCACCAATTGTGGCCCATGGTATCGAGGGCGTGGATGCGGCGCTCGCCGAGCACCCAGTCGTCGAGCGTCGGCAGGATGCCGAGCCGGACGATGCCGGCGGCGAACTCCCGGCGCTCGACGGGCGCGAGAAAATCATGGATGGCATCGAAGCCAATGGCGGTGCTGCGCAGCGTGCGGGCAAGCCCGAGGCCGGCGTGCCAGACCGGTTCACGGCGCAGGAGGTCAGGCTCACCCCAATGCGGCCGGGAGAGCTCCCGCCGCAGGGCGAGACGGACCGCCTCGGCGTAGCGGGTGTCGCCGGTCATGCGATACGCGAACGCGAGCGGCTCGAGGAAGCGGGTGGCGGTGTCGGGCTTCGCCACGGCGGCGTCCGCGCTGGCGCGCAGGGCGGTCCAGGCGGCGGCGGACGTCGGTTCCTGCGCCAGGCGCGCCTGCAGCGCGGCCAGGCGTTCCGCGGTAAAGAAGAGCCGCGGGTGCGAGCCGCGAGGCTGCAGCGGCGCCGCCTGGACAACACCGGAGAGGAGGAGAACGAACAGCAGGAGGCGGAGGCAGGCGGACATGGCGGCGAAGAACGAGGGGGAGAGAAACAAGCGCGCTGAGCGGGGCATTGGTAGCGTCGCGCGGAGGAGGCGTAAACCCCGGGTTTTGACAGGCGCGGGGCGGCGCACGGGCGGCATGGCCGAGGGGAGTGGAAGTTCAGGCGGCGGCGGCCGGGGCGAGGGCGGCGTTGGCGCGGGCGCGCTTGCGGTTGGCAACCCGATGCAGGACGACGCCCACGCTTCCGATCACCGTGCCGACAAAGAGGAAGCATAGCCGGCCGACCACGGGATTCGGGATCAGCATGAGCAGCAGGATGAACCCGCCGTACACCATGCAGAGGGCACCGAGGAGACGATAGACCGGTTCGTCGCTGATATCGGCGTCGGCGGCAGGCGGCACAGGCTCGCGCAATTTGGCGAAGAGCGCGTCGATCCGCGCGTGCTCGGCGCGGGAGGTGCGGCGGTAGAACAACATCGAACCCAGGAAAACGGAGACGCCGACCAGCGAGGTGCCGAGGGCGGTCACGACCAGGAGGAGGTCAGCGCGCTCGCCCGCAGTAAGGGCGCGAGCCGGCTCGCCGATGAGCTGGCGGGCCCAGCCGGGAACTTCCGCGAGGAAGGAAGGCGACTGCACCCAGCCGGCGAAGCCAAAGTTGGCCCAGGCGGAAAACGCAAACGCGGCCACCGCGGTGACCCAGGCTGACCAGCCAGGAGTGCGTCGGATGAAAAGGCCGAGGAAGACTGGAATGGTGAGCGGCAGGCCCAGGCTGACCATGAACTGGTTGAGCAGGGTGAAGACGTCGCTCTGCCGGTGCGAGTTCACCGCGAGGGAGAAGCCGATGATGACGGCGCCGAACGCGAGCGTGCAGACCTTGCTGACGCGGAGCAGATGCGTCTCGGAGGCCTGCGGCTTGAGGATGGGCCGGTAGAAGCTGCGGACGAACACGCCGACGTATTTGTTCACCGCGGCATCCATGCTGGTGAGCGTGGCGCCGAACATGGCGCACATGAGGAGGCCGAGGAGACCGACGGGCATCACCGCCAGCGCGGTTGCCACGAAGGCGCCCTCGGTGGGTTTCGGAAGCGACGGGAAGACCACGGAAAGATCGGGGAAGAGGACGGTGGCCACGAGGGGCGGGACGATCCAGATGATGGGGCCAATGAGACCGCCGAGCAGCGGGATGACGACCATGCGGCGGGCGTGCGGCTCGCTCTTCGGCATCAGGTACATGGTCGAGTACTCGAGGCTGTTGAGCTCGGCGAACTTGATCCAGGCGAAGGCCAGGCCCCAGCCGAAGAGAATCGAGGGGCGCCAGGCGAGCCACCACCGGAAGTGCTCCGGGTGCTGGGTGTTCACCTTCTCGAGCAGTCCGCTGAAGCCGCCGATCTCAGGCCGGCTGACCGCGAGGAGCATGGCGACAATCGTGATCGTCATGACCAGGAACATTTGAACGAAGTCGCTGGCGAGGACGGCGAACGCGCCGCCGGCGAAGGCCACGATGGTGATCGTGATGCCCAGGACGATGATCACCGAGTTGATGGGCACATTGAGCACGGCGGCGATGAAGACGCTGATCGTCATCAGGTAGATGCCGGCCTTGATCAGTTCCACCGGAACCTTGATCCAGGTGTAGAACTGCTCGGAGGTGCCGCCGAAGCGCTCGCGCACGGCCTCCATCCAGGTGACGACGCGCAGGCGCCGGAACCGGACGCTCGTGAAAAGAAAGACGAGGATGAGCGCCGGCAGCGAGGCGTAGAAGAGCAGGAGAACCTTGAGGCCGGACTTGTAGATCTCCGAGGCGGCGCCGACGAAGGACCAAGCGGTGAAGGTGGCGACCCACGCCGAGGTGCCGGTGATCCACCACGGCATCGCACCGCCGCAGCGGAAGTAGTCCGAGGTGTTCTTGCTCAGCCGGCGAAACAGGACGCCCAGGCTGAGCATAAAGACGACGTAGAATGCGATGATCCCGTAGTCGAAACCGGTGATCCCACGCAACGGGGTGCCGGCCGCAGTGGCGCCGACGGCGAGGAAGGAGGAGGGCAAGGGTAGCACCGGGACCGCGGGCTAGAAGCTGAACTTGGCGGTCAGGTAGTAAGCGCGCGGCGTCTGGTAGGCGTAGGGCACGAACACCGTCTCGCGCGCGGGCGTGGTGAGATCGCCGCCCTTGGGGCGCAGCGTCGAGGTGGTGTCCGTCCAGATCACGTCGTCCTCGTTCAGCAGGTTGCTCACGCGGAGGTTCACGGTGACCGCGCGGCCCTGCTTCAGCTTCCAGGTGTAGCCGAGGTTGGCCGTCACGAGGATCGCGCCCGGAGCCCAGACCGGGGTGTAGCCATCGACGGTCGGGTCATCGATGGCCGCCGTGGGGTTCGCCGGGTTCACGATCGTGTCGCCACCGCGATAGCCAACCACGCGCGAGCCGCGCCAGTTGGCGCCGGCGCCAAGACGGACGCCGCGGAGGAAGCCATCGCGAAAGGTGTAGTCGGTGAAGAGATTCACCGTGTCCGGCGCCGTCGTGGAGCGCCGCGGATTCACCACGAAATTCCGCACGTTGGAGTAGAGCGTGTTGTACGCGTTCACCGCCCGGGTGGCCTCATTGCCCTGAGCTTCGCTGCCCCCGGTGCCGGTGTCGGCCACGCCGGTGCGGCGCACGGCCACGCCGTCGGCGCCCACCTCGCCACCGGCATCCTGGAGGATGGCCTTGAACAGGTCGGCATTGTGCGCGACGTAGGCGCGGGTGTAGGGCGCGTAGTCCTGCTCGGTCACCTTGGGGAGGCCGACGTTCAGGATCGTGCGCCAGTTGCGCGTGAGGTTCGCCACCACCTCGAACTCGTAGCCCTTCGCGATGCGGGTGCGGGTGTCGCGGACGAGGCCGTTGATGTCCGCGGCGTCGCGGTGGTTGCGGCCGCCGGCGGTGGTATCCCCGAGGACGTTGGCCTGGTAGAGCGTATTGATCTGGTTGGTGACGGAGGTCGGGTCGATGTAATTGCCAAACTCCTCGTTGCGGTAGGTCGAAGCGGTGACGCTCAGCCGCTCATCGAAGAAGAAAAGCCGGATGCCGGCGTCCCACCCCTGCCCTTCCACCACCGGGAGCAGCCGGCCGTTCACGTCCGGCGCCGCCGCCGTGTTGAACGCAAACGCCTCGGAGTAATTACCAAACACGGACAGCCACTTGGTGACGTGGACCATGCTGCCCACGGACGGCGTCCACCCACGGCCCACGATCGGGGGCGGGTTGAAGTCGTCGGCGAAGCGCGCGTTGGCGTACGCAGGGTTGGCCACCTGCACGCCCGCGGCGTTGGCGGAGCGAGGCCGCGTGATCGCATAGGTCGGCGAGGAGGAGCCCACCGGCGTGTAGGTGAGGTCGGACCAGTCGGCCGGGGCGTCGGGCCGCCAGTAGAGCGTCTTGAGATCCCAGTTTTCCGGAAAGTCACCGATGCGCTTGAGGTAGCGCACCTCCTGCCGTGACTCGTCGAAGCGCGCGGCGCCGAGGAGGACGACGCGGCCGCTGAACAGCTTCACGTTCGTCGAGGCCAGGAAGTAGTTAAAGTCGCTGTCGTTGTCGGAGATGTTGTTCGAGCTGTCGCTGCCGGCGGCCATGGGTACCCACTGCGGCGTGACCGTGCCCGCGACGCCGGTCGGATCGATGTAGCGGAGGGTGCCGGTGGGCGTGGTGACCGCGCCGCCATCGCCCCAGTAGAAGCGTTCGCGCAGCGCGTAATCGATGTTGCCCCACTGGCGGAGGTCGGCGAGCTGCGTGGTGTTCGCGATGCCGGTGGCGAGGACGCGGTTGCGGCGCTCGACGAGCTGGTTGGTGAGGCCGCCGCTGAGGTTGAAGCTGTAGTTGCCCCACTTGCCGGCATCGAGCATGTAGGCCACGGCGGCACGGATGGATTTGGCCTCGGTGTTGATATCGCTGACCGAGTACTGGCCGTCGCCATACGGCCGGAGGAAATTCGGGTTGTTTGCGCCGCCGGGCAGCGTCGGGTTGATGTCGATGTAGGTGTTGATCGCGCTGCCCTCGAGACGGTTGATGTCGTTCTTCACGCCATTCATGTCGGCGGCGATCTCGACGAACAGATCATCGCCGATGCGCTTGCTGAGCGTCGCCTGGAGGTCGCGAAAATCGGAGTCGAGCAGCGGCAGGTCCGGCGCGTTGGTAAACGCGCGGGAAGGCAGCCGGAACTTCGAATTGGCGAGCGCGCGGTCGAAGCGGTTGGGCGCGACGTTCACGGCGTTGAGGAGGGTCGCGCCGCTCTGGTTCCACGCGGGCAGCGAGCCTTGGAGGTAGGTGCCGGCGTAGGTGCTCGACGTGTCGCCGGCGCCGCGCGTGATCGCCCAGTTGGTATAGCCGTACAGCGTGCCCGGATCGCCCGCCGCGTTGAGCACGAAGTAGCCCGCGCCGTTGCGGTTGATGCCCAGCGCGCCAGAGTTGCCGGGCAGCGTGGCCAGGTAGCCGCCGGTGTAGGCGCCGTCCCAGCCGGCAAACCGGTCCTGGAGCTTGGCGTCAGGCGTGCGCCGGCGGATCTCGCCGATCTCGCCCTCGACCCGCAGTTCAACGTCCCGGAAGAGCTTCACCGTGCCGGTGAGGAAAGCCGCCTGTTTCTGCTCCATCTCCCGGTCTCGCCAGCCGTCGCGGTCGGACCACAGCAGGGAGGTGCGCAACGCGGCGCGCGGCCCGAGGGGCTGGTTCACATCGAGGACGGCGCGTTGGTTACCCCAGGAACCGTAGCCGACATCGACGGTGCGGAACGGCTTATCGAAACGGGCGCGCTTGGTCATCGTGACCTGGGTGCCGCCCATGGCGCCGTTGCCAAACAGAACCTGGTTGGGGCCGCGGCCGAAGTCGAAGCGCTCGATGTTGTAGCTGTCGTTCTCGGAGAAATAGACGAAGAAGTTGCGCTGCCGGAGCGCATTGGAGCTGGCGATGCCGCGCACCGAGACCGGCACGGTGAGGTTGTAGAGGTCGCCGCCGCCGGCGCCGTCGGGGAACTTGAACGAGTTCGTGGTCCACTCGGCCGCCTCGCTGAGGTCATTAAGCCCGAGCGCGTCGATCAGCTCGCGGTTGATGACCGAGTAGGCGACGGGCGTGTCCCGCAGGCTCAGGTTGAGCCGCCCGCCGGCCAGCGCGTTGGCGGCCACGAAGCCCTGATCCCGGTCCGTGACGACCTCGAACGGCGAGAGCACGATGGTATCCCCGGTCGCCGCCACGGGCGCGACCTGCGTGGCGCCGGCCGGCGCCTCGGCCGGCGCGGGTGCAACCTGCGCCCGGGCGGCAGGCAGGAGGGCCGCCAGGAGAAGAACAGCCGCCAGGGACGGACGCGAAGCACGGGAACGGGGCGGAGGGATCATGATTGGACGGGGGTTGAGGTGACGCCGCGGAACGAACTCCACAAGCTCGCGTTCAGGCATCGGCCAGCCCATGAGGACGCGCAAACCCCGCCAGCGTTTACAGTAAACGCCGTGAGGTGCGTTTACCGTAAAACGCCAAAGGGGTCGAAGCTCCGCCCCGGCCCGGGATGAGTGGGCGGGTTCAATTCGATGTCCTCCCCCGTCCCCGTTCCTCCCGCCGCCGCCTGGTGTGACGCGCTGCAACATGCCGCGGCGCAGTACCGCTGGCTGCTGGGCCAGCTCCCCGACGCGAAGCGCTACCCGCGGACGTGGGAACACGGGAAACGCGTGCTGGTGCGGCCCGCCGACTGGACCAGCGGCTTCTTTCCCGGGGCACTCTGGCTGCTGGCCGGGCTGACGCGGGACGCCACCTGGCGCACGTCGGCCGCCACGTACACCGGCGGCCTGGAAGGCATGAAGGCAAACCGCCGGACCCACGACATCGGCTTCATGCTCTATTGCAGCTTTGGCCAGGGATACCGGCTAACCCGCGACCCGCACTATCGGGCGGTGCTGCTGGCCGGGGCCGAGTCGCTCGTCACCCGCTTCAACCCGGTGGTCGGCTGCATCAAGTCGTGGGACACCCGCGCCGAATGGCCTTTTCCGGTCATCATCGACAACATGATGAACCTGGAGCTGCTGTTGTGGGCGACCCAGGAGAGCGGGGACCCGCGCTTTCGCGAGATCGCGATCCGTCACGCCGACGTGACGCTCGCGAACCATTTCCGGCCGGACGGCAGCAGCTACCACGTGGTGGATTACGAGCCCGCGACGGGGATTGCCCGCCGGCGGCAGACGCACCAGGGCGCGGCCGACGAGTCCGCCTGGGCGCGTGGGCAGGCCTGGGGATTGTACGGCTACACCTTCATGTACCGCGAAACCCGGCGGCCGGCTTATCTCGCGCAGGCCCGCAAGATCGCGGCCTTCCTCCTCGGCCACCCACGGCTCCCGGAAGACAAGGTGCCGTATTGGGACTTCGATGCCCCCCAACTGGAGCGCGCGCCACGCGATGCGTCGGCGGCCGCGATCATCTGCTCCGCCTTGTTTGAACTCAGCCTGTTGGTTGCCGACGAGGACCGGCGGCAGTACGTGCAATTTGCCTCGGTCCAGCTCGCGAGCCTCTGCTCGCCCGCGTATCGCGCGGAGGTCGGGTCGAACGGCGGGTTCATCCTGATGCATTCGACGGGCAGCCTGCCGCGCGGCAGCGAGATCGACGTGCCGCTCAACTACGCCGACTACTACTTTCTCGAGGCGCTGCAGCGGGCCGCCATCGCCGTCGACCGCCGCTCCTAGCCGCAGACGGCCGCGATGCCCGCACCGACCTGCGGTGCGGTCACTCCACGCTTACGCCGGCGGGACCGGGAGCCCGAGCCGGCGCGCCACGGTTTCCAGAAGCACGACCGCGGTGAAGGGCTTGGCCATGGTGCCGGCGACGCCGAAGCGGCCCAGCTCCTCGGCGGGGCCGGGGTCCTCGAGCCCCGTCATCGCCACGACGGGAATGTCCGGGGCGAGTTCGCGCAGCCACTTGATGAGCGCGAGACCGTTCATCACCGGCATCATCAGGTCGGTCAGGACCAGGCGCACCTCGGTGCGCCGGCTGATGAACTGGACGATGGCATCCTGGCCATTCACCGCGGTGACCACGCGATAGCCGTAGCGCTCGAGCACGGCGCGCGTGACGTCGCGGACGTTCTGCTCGTCGTCGACGACCATGATCAGCTCGTTTCCGCGGGCGGCAGCGGGCGCGGGCGGCGGGGGCGCCGGCAGGGGCACGGATTCCTCCGGCGCCGCGGGGAAGTGGGCCTTGAAGGCGGCCCCCTGCCCCGGCTCGGAATCCACGGTGATGAACCCGCCGTGTTGCTGCATGATGGCGAGGACGGTGGACAGACCGAGGCCGGTTCCCTTGCCGATCGGCTTGGTCGTGAAGAACGGGTCGAAAATGCGGTGGCGAATCTGCGGATCGATGCCGCTGCCCGTATCCCGCACCTCGACACGCACGTATGATCCCGGCGCCGCGTTTGCGGGCAGCAGGGCGTCGCCCTCGGCGATGTGCACATTCTCCGCGACGACGTTCAGCTCGCCGCCGTGCGGCATGGCATCGCGGGCGTTGACGCACAGGTTGAGCACGACCTGGTGCAGCTGCGTCGCGTCGGCCAGGATGGGCCAGAGTTTCGCAGGCAACTGGTGGCGGACATCGATCTCGCGCGGCAAGGTCTCCTGCAGCATGAGCACGACGTCCTTCAGGATGTGGCGGGGCTGCACGATCGCGCGCTGACCCTCGGCGCCCCGGCCGAAGGTGAGCAGTTGCTTGATGATGCTGGCCCCGCGCTGCGCCTCGCGCTCCATCATCTCCAGCAACGCCTGGTCCTCCTGGTCGCGCAGTTTCTCGCGGAGGACGCCCGTCACCATCAGCACCGGCGCGAGGATGTTGTTCAGGTCGTGCGCGATGCCGCCCGCGAGCGTGCCGATCACCTCCATGCGCTGGCCCTGCCGCGACTGCGCCTCGAACGCCTTCTGCTCGGTGATATCCTGCTTGATGGCGATGAAGTGCGCGATGGCGCCGCCGGCGTCGCGCAACGGCGTGATGGTCATCTGCTCCGTGCGGAGCGAACCGTCCTTGCGCCGGTTGACGATTTCTCCGCGCCACACGCGGCCGGCGAGGATCGTGCCCCACATGCGCTGGAAGAAGTCGGCGTCCTGTTTGCCCGAGCGGAGGATCTCGCCGGGCGTGCGCCCCACCGCTTCCTCCACGGCCCAGCCGCTCAGGGTGGTGAACGCGGGGTTCGCCCACTCGATGCGGCCGGAGCGGTCGGTGATCACGATGGCGTTGGCCGCAGCCTCGAGCGCGGCACCGCGCAGCCGGAGGGCCTTCTCGGCCGCGATGCGCTGCGTGATATCGCGAAAGATCCCGCGGTAGCCGGTCCATTGTCCGTCGGCACCGAACGACGGCGAACCGCTCGACTCGACGATCACCAGCCGGCCGTCCCGATGCAGGTAGTGCGCCTCGATGCCGGCGAACGGCTCGTGCGTGGCGGACATCCGCGCGGCCCATTTGCGCGCCCGCTCGCCCCACTCGCTCGGCATGAACTCGAACGGGGTGCGGCCGACGATCTCCTCAGGGGAAAATCCCAGCAACTGCCGCACCCGCGGGCTCGCGTAGGTAAACCGGGCGTCCGCATCGACTTCCCAGATCCAATCCGGGGACCGTTCGACCAGGTTGCGGAAACGTTCCTCGCTCTGGCGCAGGGCCTCAACCGCGGCGCGCTGGTCCTCGACGACGCTGAGCAGGACCTGCCGCGTATGGGCAGCCGCCGACAGCAGCCGTTGGGACTCCGCGGCGGAAAGCCCGGGCGGGGGTGCCGGGTCGCCAGACGGGGTGCTTCCGCTTTGAGGCTCGGAAGACGGGGTCTGCGGGTCAGGCGTCGGACTCGGCATGGCGGGGCACACGCAGTGGGGAGCGAGCATCACATTGCCAAGAAGTTTTGGCGTCCGCAACCCAGCCCTCTGAAGTTCCGACGCTAACAAATGCCGACGCCCGGGAGGGCGATCGCGCGCAGCGTCCTGGCCGAGTGACATCGCCGGCTCCGCGGATATTTCCGGACCGCGAGCTGGCTCCGGGAGCAGGGCGCCCTTCCCGCTCGGTACCCAACCTCGGAAAACACAAGGGCCGCTCCCGTTGGAGGAGCGGCCCGTGTGACCTAACACCAAGCAAACCGTAAGAACTACAAACATTCACCGTCCTCTAGGACAGTGCTGACTACGGAGAGATAAACGCCGCCGCTTCGAAAATGCTCAAAAAAAGCCGAAGGTTTTTTTGAGAGCACATATTGAGCTATTAATCAGCGGTTTATACTACAAAGTGACTTTTGAACGCGCGCTCCCGGCGCGCGTTTTGAACGTGCTTCGCCCCCGCTCTTTTCGGCCCGGAGGCGCCGCAATCAGGGCACCACGCTGGGCACCGCGGCCGGGGTCGGCATTGGCGTCGGCTTCGACGCGGCCTTCAGGGGGTAGCGGTAGGTGTCGCCCTCGTAGTTCCGGAAGACGATTTCGTCGTCCGTGATCTTCTCAATGTAATCCGGATTGATCGGCACCTTGCCACCACCTCCGGGCGCATCGATCACGTACTGGGGCACGGCGTAGCCCGTGGTGTGGCCGCGCAACGCCTTGATGATCTCGATACCCTTGCGGACATCCACCTTGAAGTGGGAGCCGCCGGTGATGAGGTCCATCTGGTACAAGTAGTAGGGCCGCACACGCATGCGCAGGAGGCGGTGCACGAGAGCCTTCATCACGTCGGCGTCGTCGTTCACCCCGCGAAGGAGAACGCTCTGGTTGCCCAGCGGCACGCCGGCGAACGACAGCCGCTCGCAGGCGTCGCGCAGCTCGGCGGTGCACTCCTTCGGGTGGTTGACGTGGATGCTCATCCAGATCGGCCCGTATTTGCGGAAAATCTCACCCAGCTCCGGCGTGATCCGCTGTGGCAGGAAGACCGGGATCCGGGAGCCGATGCGGATGAACTCCACGTGCTTGATCTCGCGCAGCCGGGCGAGCAGATGCTCAAGCTTGCGATCTGAAAGCAGCAGCGGGTCGCCACCGGAGAGCAGCACGTCGCGCACTTCGGGATGCGCCTCGATATAACGCAGGCCCTGTTCGTACTCCGGGTGAAAATTGTAGTCCTGGGCGTTGGAAACCAGGCGGCTGCGCGTGCAGTAGCGGCAGTACGAAGCGCAGCGATCGGTCACCAGGAACAGCACGCGATCCGGGTAGCGGTGCACGAGGCCCGGCACCGGCGAATGCGCGTCCTCGCCCAGGGAATCGAGCATCTCGCCGTCGGAAACAACCATCTCGCCCGCGCGCGGAATCACCTGCTTGCGCACCGGGCAGTTGGGATCGTTGCGGTCGATCAGGTTGAAAAAGTAGGGCGTGATCGCCAGCGCCAGCTTGTGGTTCGCGTGCTCACAACCGGCCCGCTCCTCGGGCGTGAGCGTCATGTACTGCTCCAGCTGCTCGATCGTGGTGATTCGATTCTTCAGCTGCCACGTCCAATCGCGCCAGCTGCTTTCCGGAATGTGCTGCCAAAGCCCCTGGCCCTCGAACCAGGTGGCGCGGTCATCGATATAGGACATGGGCTTGGCGGATAGGAAAAGGTGACGTGTCGCCCTGTCAAACGGCGCGACAAGCAAGGCACGCCGCAAACCGACCCAGTGCCCCGCTGCGGGTTCGAGCACACCGGCCGAGAATCCGCCCATTTGCGGCTGGGACAAAGCCCCACCCCGCAGGCCCACCGGCAGGAGGCGGAGTCAACCTACGGCACGATCTCGCCTGGACGAGGGATACAATTATTACACCCTGCACAACAACGCCTTAAATAATAATGTCCAGATACTCGACGATAATGTCCCGATTCTCGGCCGCTGGTCCCAGCGGCCGAGAGGACAAAGATTTCTAGGAAACGCCTTGGCAGGGTGGAGCTCTCACTTTTTCGTTCGGCTTTAATGTCCACATTCAAGCCCGCGATTCTCGCCCTGGAGGATGGTTCCGTCTTCCACGGTCGTGCTTTTGGCGCCGAGGCCACCGTTTCCGGCGAGTGCGTGTTCAACACCTCGATGACCGGTTATCAGGAGATCCTGACGGACCCCTCCTACTTCGGCCAAATCGTGACCATGACGGCCGTGCAGATCGGCAATTACGGCGTGAACGACGAGGACACGGAGGCGAGCCGCCCGAAGTGCTCCGGCTTTGTGGTGCGCGAGCTGTCGCCGGTGGTGAGCAACTGGCGCAGCAAGTCGTCGCTCGACGACTACCTGCGCAAGTACGGCATTCCCGGCATCAGCGAAATCGACACGCGGGCCCTCACCAAGAAACTCCGCGTCGACGGCGCGATGAAGTGCTGCCTGAGCACCGCGGCGCTGAGCGAAGCCAAGGCGCTGGAGCTGGCCCGCACGTGGCGGGACATGGCGGGGGCGGACTACGTGAAGGACGTCACCTGCGCCGAGCCCTATATCTGGCGGGCCGACGACCCGGCGAATTTCAACCAGCCGTACTATCCGGTGGGCACGACGATGAACGCGCCCGGCGCCCCGGCGAAGAAGTTCCGCGTGGCGGCGTTCGACTACGGCGCGAAGCACTCGATCTTCCGCAAGCTCGTGAACCACGGCTTCGAGGTGCAGGTGTTCCCCTCGCGCGCGACGGCGGCCCAGATCCGCGAGCAGAAGCCCGACGCGGTGTTCCTCTCGAACGGTCCCGGCGATCCGGCCGCGCTGCCGTACATCCACGAGACCGTCTCCAGCCTGATCGAGGAGTACCCGATCTTCGGCATCTGCCTCGGCCACCAGATCGTCACGCACGCGTTGGGTGGCACGACGTTCAAGCTCAAGTTCGGCCATCGCGGCGGCAACCAGCCGGTGAAGAACCTCGAGACCGGCAAGGTCTCGATCACGGCACAGAACCACGGTTTCGCGACCGACCCGAAGTCGATCGAGAGCCGCGGCGCGAAGATCACCGAGATCAATCTGAACGACAACACGGTCGAAGGCCTGCGTCACACCCGACTCCCGGTCTTCAGCGTGCAATACCACCCGGAAGCGGCCCCCGGCCCGAACGACGCCGACCCGCTGTTCGTCGACTTCTACAAGATGGTCGAGGCCCGCAAGGCGGGGAAGATCTGAGCAGCGATCTCTCGTCGTCAGTCGACTGACCGCACGCGATTCTCCGCGTCTCCCTGCCGAGCGCCTGTCGCGGTGCCGTAAACCATTCCGAGGTCGCGGAACCGCAATTAATGGTCCGCGCTCGTTGCGGCAGTCGGCCTCGTCGCAGCCGTCGGCGCACTCCCGGGCACCTTCGGCTTCGTCGCCAGCTTTTCGTCGAACCAGGCCAGCGACGGTGGACCGACGAGGTCCAGCCGCACCATCAACGAGAGGTGATTGTCCTGGGGCGTAACCTCGCGGCGGCTGCCCTTCGGCGCGGCGGCCAGCAATCGCTCGCTCCGCACCGGCCTGACCCACGTGTCGGCCTGGCCATGGAAAAGCAGCACAGGCACCTGCACGCGCCGCATCGCATCCACCACGTCCAGTTTCGCCCAGTCAAAGCCCGCCAGTTTCGCCGCTCGCTGCAGTGCCCCCTGATACGTCGCGTCGCTGAGGCGCCCCGCGATCTTCGGATCAAATTCGCGCGCGAACTCCGGGACCACGGAACGCGCATCGTCAAACGGCGCCATCGCCACGACGGTCGCCACGCGCGGATCCAGTGCGGCCAGGCGAATTGCGATCGCGGCGCCATATGATTGTCCAAACACGCCGAGTTGCCCGACGAGGAGCCCGCGCGCCTGCACGTCATCGATGACTCGTACGAGATCAGTCGCCTCCCACGCCCCGTAACCGATCCATTTGCCCGTAGAGCGCCCGTGCCCGCGCAGATCGACGAGCACCACCTGATAGCCTTCGCGGGCGAAATAAAACGCCCAGCCAGCCATCGCCTCCTTCGACATCAGGAAACCGTGCAGCAGGAGCAGCGTGCCCTTGACCGGTTCGATCCGGGGATACGGCTGGCCGTTCTCCTGCTTGAACTCGGTGGACATCGAAAAATCGAGCCCCTCCTGTCCATCAGGGCTCTTCGTTTCCTTGATGTTGTAGTCGAGTCGGTACCGCGCCGCCGGCAACACCGCCACGCTGAGCTCTGCCTCCGGCGGCCCCACCCGGGTGCGCCACTGGTGGCTGTAGCCAGCATCTGCCGTTGCCAGAAACTGCGGGTTGCGGAACATCGGCGGGAGGCCGTCGTGATTCGGCGCCCGCACGATGCGTTTGGCCAGCATCTGCGATGCGCAGCCCGAAAGAGCCAAGACCGCCCCGACGCAGCACGCCACCGCAAGGAGCAATCCCCTGGTCCGGCGGCGTCCTCCGGTCGTCACGGCTAGTGCAGCCACTGCTCGAACTTCGCGGCGTCCTCCGGCGTATCGACGCCGATCGTCTGGTCCTCAGTGACGTCGCACGCGATCTCGTAGCCGTTCTCCAGTACGCGCAGCTGCTCGAGTTTTTCGATCTGCTCGAGGCGACCCAGCGGCAGCTTGGCGAACTTCTCGAGGAGTTCCGCGTGGTAGCCGTAGAGCCCCAGGTGCTTGAAACAGGGGTGGTTGGCCACCCAGGTATCGTCGACCCTGCCGCCGCGATCGCGGGCGAACGGGATTGGCGCCCGGGAGAAGAAGAGCGCGCGCTTCGCCGCCGGCGCGAGCACCACCTTCACCTGGTTGGGATTCGCGAAATCCTCCGCGCGGTGGAAAGGCGTGGCCATCGTCGCCATCGGCGCCCCACCCACCAGCATGCCGGCCAGGGCGCGAATCTGCGCGCCGGTGACCAGCGGCTCATCTGCCTGCACGTTCACGACATACTTCGCGCCGACGGTCCGGTTCGCCTCCGCCAGTCGATCCGTGCCGCTCTGGTGCGCCGGACTCGTCATCAGCGCCTGAAACCCACCTTCCGTCAGGCAGTCGCGCAGGAGTTCATGATCGACGGCGAACCACAACGGGAACTCCGGGGCCTGCGTCTTAATTCTTTCTGCAACCCATCGGACCAACGGTTTGCCCTTGATCTGGTGCAACAGCTTGCGGGGGAAGCGGGTGGATTCCAACCGGCAGGGAACGATGATTGCGGTCTGAGCCATTTCCGCGCAGCCTGCCGCCCTGTTTTGGAGTTGCAAGCCACCGCCTGCACCCGGAACTTGGCCGGCCTTCCGACGACATGAACAAAAGCGACGCCTCACCTGCAGTCCAACCTCTCATCAAGGAACTGGTCGTGCAGAACAAGATGGGCATTCACGCCCGCCCCGCTGCCATGATCGTACGGATCACCAACAAGTTCAAAGCCGAGGTCCTCGTGGAAAAGGATGAGGAACAGGTGAATGGGAAAAGCATCATGGGCCTGATGATGCTCGCGGCCGGCAAGGGCTCGAAGGTGAAGTTTATCGTCACCGGCGAGGATGCCCCGGCCATGGCCGCCGAACTCGAGGCGCTGTTCGCCCGCAAGTTCGACGAAGCATGATTCGCTAACGCGAGTCATGACGCGCCCGGGGCGGGCGCGATTGGGGGCACGCTGCGGGATGTTTCATCACGACGCGTGAGTTTCGCCCGCCACGGCGCAGTTGAGGTGAGCGACCGGGAGATTCGGGGCATTCTCGACGGATCGTCTGCCACCGATCGGGGCGCTGCAGCGACCGACATGATTCGCGTCAGGGAAGCATGAAGAAGCGGCGGGCGTTGGCGGAGGAGATTCGGGCCAGTTCGTCGAACGGGATGCCGAAAACGTGCTGGGCGGCGTATTCCGCGGTGTGTCGGACATACGCCACTTCATTGGGCTTCCCGCGATGCGGCATCGGCGTGAGGTACGGCGCATCGGTTTCGATCATGAAGCGCTCCAGGCCCTGGGCCTTGGCCGCCCGGCGCACATTCTCAGCCGACTTGTAGGTCAGCACCCCGGTAAACGAGCCCACCGCGCCGCGGCGGTTCAGCTCCGCAATCTCGGCCTCGCCTTCGGTGAAGCAGTGGAACACCACGCGCCGCCAATCCACCCCGCTCGCATCAATCATCTCCACGCTCGACCGGAAGGCGTCGCGGGAGTGCACGACGACCACGCAGCCCAGCCGCTTCGCGATCTCGAGCTGGGCCGCAAACGCGAGTTGCTGCCAGCCGAAGATCTCCTCCGCCTTCGCCGGATCGTTCTTCGGCAGGTGAAAGCGATCGAGCCCGCATTCGCCCAGCGCAACCGGCTTCGGTTGGGAAGCTTCGCTCCAGTACGCCTCGATCTGCGCCACGGCCGCCGCCCAGTCCGCCTGCACCGAACAAGGATGCAGCCCAACCGTGTACCGCACGAATTCCGGCTGCTGGCCCGCGATCTCGCGATACATCGTCCAATCGTCCGGCCCCGTGCCGATCGTGATCAGCTGATCGACCCCCGCCTCGCGCGCGCGCTGGAGCGCTCCCGGCATCGTGCCGGCGCGAGCAAAGGACTCGAGGTGGGTGTGCGTGTCGATGAGAGCCATGCGCCCCACTCAAGCGAGGAGCCGGGAAGGCTCAAGACGCGCGTGCGTGCGTCACCGCGACATTGCGCATTGCGCACCCGCTGGCCCTGCCGGCCACCCGCGGCATTTTACCCGACGCAAACGTCGCGCCCTCGGCGCCAACTCAGCGCCCAACCGTCACGTCGTCCTCAAAGGGGGACTCGCCGGGCTCGATCAGAACGCTGCCGCCGCTCGCGCGCAGAACGATGCGCGGCCCACCGGCGTTGAGCCGGCCGGCGAGCTTCCGCTCGCCCACGCCGCCCGGCGCCGTCTTGAAGGCCACCTTCGTCTTCACTTTCCCGAGCCACGCCGCCTTGGCCTCCAGGTCGCAGTTCGCGGCTGGATCGATCTTCGCGCCGATGCTGCCGCCGGACGATCTCACCTCCGCCCGCCCCTGGAAGTCGCGCGGGAAACCGACGATCGCATTGCCCGCCTCGGCGTACACCTGCAGGTCGGCCTTGGCCGCCATCACCTCCACGTCACCACTCGTGTTCCTGAGGTCTGTGGCGCCGGTCACCGTGCCCACGCGGATCAGCCCGCGGAGGACGCGCGCCTTGAGCGGTCCGGTGCAACGCGAGACGATGACGTCACCGAACTGCGTCGCGAGGTCCACGTCGCCCCCCACCCGCCGCACGAAGATGTTGCCAGTCTCCAGGGCGACGCGCAGCCGCCCGGTGACATTGCCCACGATCACCGAGCCATTGATCGTCTTGAGGTCCAGGTTGAACGCGGCCGGCACGGTCACCTGAAACGCGGGCTCAATCTGATCATCGTCATTCCAGACAAACCGCGCCTTGGTCTCGTGCGGGTGGCGCGCCACCACGCGGACGTGCCCGGCCTCGTCCGAGATATCCAGCTTCAGCCGGCTCAGAATCCGTTCCACGTCGACCGCCGACTCGGGCGCGACATTCAACGTAACGGCAATCTGCACCTCCTTCGTGTCCGCCTCGGTCACCGTGATCGCGCCCCGGTAGGTATCGATCGTCAGCGTGCCACCGACCGCGGCCGGGAACGTGCGCTCGATGCGCCGCTCCGTGCCACGCGCCGCGACGGTCAGCAGACCCAGGGCAAGGACGAGGCGGAGGAAGGCGTTCATGGTGGGGTCACACCGGGCCGGGGACGTGGCAACGTCACCCCGCGAACACGGCGCTCAGCGGGACGTGATCCACTCGCCGAGGGGCCCTTGGTAGAAGCCGAGAACGATCGAGGCGAGCGCGAGGGCCCCGAGGGCGAACTTCACGGGCAGGGTCACGCGCGCCGGGGCCGGGCGCGCGGGCGTGCTGGCGTCGGTGGGCGGCACCCACGTCTCGAAGAACGCAGCGCGAATCCAGCCGAAGTAGTAATAGATCGAAATGACGACGCCGGTGATCGCGATCAGCAGCAGCCAGCGCGCGCCCGCTTCGTAAGCCGCGATGAAGACGAGCAGCTTGCCCATGAACCCGGCGAGCGGCGGGATGCCGGCCAGCGAACCGAGGCCAACCGCGAGGATCGCGGCGAGGAAGGGATTCTGTTTCGCGAGCCCGAGGTAGTGATCGACGTCCTGCTCGGCGTCGTTCGCCCCCGCCATGTGCGCCATCACGCCGAACACCGCGAACGAAGCGATGAGGTACGCGAAGAGGTAGAAGTAGATCGCACCCGTCGCGAGGCCGGCAAGGTCGGGCGTCCCCGCCGCGACGACGCCCAGCAGGAGGAAGCCCGCGTGCGAGACGCCGGAGAGGCCGATCAGCCGCTTCACGTTGTGCTGCGTGAGTGCGGCGATGTTACCGAAGAGGATGGTGGCCGCTGCCATCGCGCTGAGGATCGGAAGCGTCAGGTTGCGATACGGCGCGAAGGCGCCGTCGGCCGCGCAAAGGCCCAGGAGCACGGCAAAACCGGCGGCCTTGGAGGCCACCGCGAGGAACGCGGTCACGGGCGTGGGCGCGCCCTGGTAAACGTCAGGCACCCAGATCTGGAACGGAAAGGCCGCGATCTTGAAGGCGACGCCCGCGAGCACGAGGACGATGCCGAGCTTGGCCAGGAAGAGGTCGGGGTTCGCCGCCAGGAAACGGGAAAGGTCGGCGTAGTGCATCGACGCCACCGTGTGCGCCGGCAGCGCGGGATTTCCGGCCACACCGTAAAGCAGGACGATGCCGAAGAGCAGCAACCCGGAGCTCAGCGCGCCCATGATCAGGTACTTCAGACCCGCTTCGAGCGAGGCGGCACTGTTCCGGAAGTAGCCGACCATGATGTAGAGGCCGATCGTCAGCGTCTCGAGCGCCACGAACAGCATCACGAAGTGGCTGCTCTGGGCCAGGAGCATCATCGCGCCGGTCACGACCAGGAGCACGTGGTAGAACTCGATCCGCGGCACCCGCTGGCCGGCGAAACTCACGCGGCCGAGCAGGCACACGAGCAGCGCGGAGAGCAGGAAGAACGCCCGCATGAACTGCCCGCCAGTCGTGTGATGGAGGAGTCCGTTGAAGGTCTCGGTGCCGAGCGTCGGCGCGCCCCAGGTGACGGCCAGGGCCACGAGCGTACCGAGCAGGCCCACGGCCGCGACGCCGGGGATCAGGCGGTGCTGCGACTTCGGCAGCAGGATCTCCAGCACGAGCAGCAGCAGCGCCACGCAGCCCAGCGTGAGCTCGGGCCAGATCGCGCACCACGCGTTGTCCGCCGCGGCGAGTTTGACAGCTTCGAGATTCATCGAGGGAGAACGGGATGAGTGGCCACGGCCGCGACCGGGGCGTTCGCCGCCGGCGTCACCGCGGCATGGATCGGGTCGGAGATCGAGCGCGGCCAGAAGCCGATCAGGAACAGGAAGGCCAGGAGGACGAGCGCCGGAATCTTCTCCGCCCAGCGCAGGTCGGTCGGCGGTGTCTTGGCCGCGACTTCCTTCATCTTGTCCGTCGCCTCGCCGAAGAACACGCGCGCCACGGCGCGGAGCCCGTAGATCGCGGAGATGATCACGCCGGCGACGGCGATGACGGTGAGGGTCGGCGAGAAGGCCCAGAGCGCGACGAAGATCGCGAGCTCACCCCAGAAGTTGGCAAAGCCCGGGAGGCCGATGCTGGCAAAGCTCGCGGCCGCGAAGAACGCGGCGAGCACCGGCGCCTGCGTCACGAGACCGCCCATCTCGTCCATCGCGAAGGTCTGCGTGCGGTGGTGGATGCTGGTGGCGAGCAGGAACAGGAGCGCGACCGACAGGCCGTGGGCCACCATCATCATGACCACGCCGCCCACGCCGAGCGTCGAACCGGCGGCAATGCCGAGGAAGGCATAGCCCATGTGCATGACCGAGCTGTAACCGATCATCTGCTTGAGATCGCGCTGGGCGATGGTGATGAAGCCGACGACGAGCACGTTGCCGATCGCGGCGAGCCAGCCGAGCGTCACCGCCCAATGGCCGAGGCCAGCCGGCACGAGCGGCAGCGCCACCTGGATGAGCCCGTAGAGGCCGAACTTTTTCAGGACACCGGCGTGAAGCATCGCGTTGGAGCTCGGTGCGGCGCCATACCCGAGGGGAGCCCAGGTGTGCAACGGCCAGAGCGAAACCAGGATGCCGAGGCCGAACATCAGCAGGCCAAAGATATTCTGCTGCAGCGTTTCGCCCAGCGGATGCGCCGCGAGGTGCGCGCGGAGGGCAATCAGGTCGAACGTGTGCGCCCCGCTCTTCACGTAGAGGATGATCAACCCGAGCAGCGAAATCATCGCGCCCACCGTCAGGTAGATCGTCATCGTCATCGCCGCGTAGCTGCGATCACGGCCGCCCCAGACGCCCACCATGATGAAGGTCGGGATGAGGGCCAGTTCGTGGAAGAAGTAGAGGAAGAAGACGTCGACGCTCGCGAAGACGCCCATCAGGCCGCCGAGCATGACCAGCAGCAGCATCAGGTACATCTTGAGCCGCTCCGCCTCGGACTGCAGCGCGTAGAGTCCGGCCGCGAAACCGACGATGCCCGCCATCGCGAACAGCGGCATCGAGATGCCGTTCAGGCCCAGCTTCAGGCTGATGCCCAGCCCGCCGAGCCCGGTGGCGTACTGCGTGAGGAAGGCATAGCCGTCCCGGTGCGCCACGCCGTCGAAGTGCCACCACGTGTGCAGGCTCATCAGCAGCGGCACGGCGAAGCCGAAACCGGCCAGCCACACCGACCAGCGCTTGGGCAGCCCGAGCGCAATGAGCAGGGCCACCGCGAGCGGCGCCGCGATGGACAGGAGGAGGGGATCGAAGGGCAAGTCGCTCATCGCTGGATCAGAAACACATCAGGCCCGCGGCGGCGGCCCAGAGGCCGACGAGCCCGAGCAGGAACCAGTACACGTAGGCGTTCACGTTGCCGACATGCGCGGCACGCGCGCCGAGGCCAAACAGCCCGACGACGCCCGCGAGGCCGCGGACGATCAGGCCGGCCAGGAAGATCTGTTCGAGGAAATTGAGGAAGAGCGCGAACCGCTGCTGGACCTTGGCGACGTAGTAGCCGTACACGCGGTCGAACCACTCCTTCAGCCGTACGAGCCCACCGAAGAGCCCGGGCGAACGCTCGGCGAGCGCGTCCTTCGCGCCGCCGGAGTAGAACGCCCATGCGCCCATCGCGCCGACTGACATGACCGCGACGCTCGTCAGGATGACGACGGTGTACGCGCCGCCGTGGGCCTCAGGCACCTGGCTGAGCACGCCGGCAAAGGCGTTGCGGAACACCGTCTGATAGAACCAGCCGTGGCCGCCGACGATCGACAGCACCGCGAGCGCGACCAGCGGCAAGGTGATCTCCCAGCTGTTTTCATGCGCGTGCTCGGCCGCGTGGCTGCGCGGTTCGCCGAAGAACACGATCTTCAGCAGGCGGAACATGTAGAAGGCCGTGAGCGCGGCGGTGAACGCCAGGACCGCGAAGACCGCGGGGTTATTGGCGTACGCGAGATAGAGGATCGCGTCCTTCGAGAAGAAACCCGCGAACAGCGGCATGCCGCTGATGGCCAGGACGCCGATCGTGAAGGTGGCGAACGTGACCGGCAGCTTCGCCTTCAGCCCGCCCATCTGGAAGATGTCCTGCTCGTGATGGCAGGCATGGATGACCGAGCCGGAGCCGAGGAAGAGGAGCGCCTTGAAGAAGGCGTGCGTGGCCAGGTGGAACATTGCGGCGCCCAGGCCGGCGGCGATGACGATCTGGTGCGACATCCCGCCCATCTCGTGGGTGACGGAGAGCGAGCCCAGGCCGAACGCGGCGACCATGTAGCCGAGCTGCGAGAGCGTGGAGTAAGCCAGCACCTTCTTGATGTCGCTCTGCACGACCGCGCAAAGGGCGGCGTACAGCGCGGTCGCGGTGCCGACCCACATGATCACGTGCAGCGCCTCCGGCACCATGAGCACGTTGATCCGGCACAGCATGTAGATGCCGGCGGCAACCATCGTCGCCGCGTGGATCAGTGCGGACACGGGCGTCGGGCCCTCCATCGCGTCGGGCAGCCAGACGTGCAGCGGCATCTGGGCCGACTTGCCGATCGCGCCGCAGAAGAGCAGCAGCGGGATGGCGGCGCTGGCAACGTGATGGTGGCCGAGCTCCGAAAGGTTCACGGTGCCGTTGGCGTGGTAGCACCAGACGATGCCGAGCAGGAAACCGAAGTCGCCCACGCGGTTCACGATGAAGGCCTTCTTCGACGCCTCGGCGGCGGCGGGGCGCGTCACGTAGTGCGCGATCAGCAGCCAGGAGCTGAAACCGACCAGCTCCCAGAAGATAAACATCATGAAAAGGTTGTCGGCAAAGACGATGCCGAGCATCGAGAACATGAAGATCGAGAGCCCGCCGAAGTACCGCGCCTTGGCGCCGTCCTCGGCCATGTAGCCCAGCGAGAACACGTGCACGCACAGGCCGACGATCCCGACGATCGTCAGCATCAGCGCGGCGAGGTCGTCGAACTTGTAGCCGATCGAGAGCGTGAAGCCGCCGAGCTGCAGCCACTCCGTCGCGGACTCATGGCGACCGCCCGAAAGCGCGAGTCGGAGGCCGAACACGCAGATGAAGACCGCGGCCATCACGGAAACGATGGCAGCGACGCCGCCCGCCCGGCGCAGGAACAGCGCGATCACCGCCGCCGAGAGCAGCGGGACCAGCAGCAGCATGGGAATGACGGTCGTGTGCGTCATGAAAGGAAGAGGGGCAGCGAGGGGCGGGTCAGTTCTTGAGCGAGTTCAGCTCGTCGAGCTGCACGGTCTGGCGCTTGCGGAAGAGCGCCACAATGATCGCCAGGCCCACGGCCACCTCGGCCGCCGCCACGGTGAGGATGAAGAAGACGAAGACGTTGCCGTCCATCGTGCCGTTGAACCGCGAGAACGCGACCAGCGCCAGGGTCGAGGCGACGAGCATCAGCTCGAGGCACATGAACACGACCAGCGTGTTCCGGCGGATCAGCACGCCGAGCAGGCCGATCGCAAACAGCAGGAAGCTGAGGACGAGGTAAGCGTTGAGCGTCGGGGCGATCATGTTCGGAAGGAGGCGGATGGTGGCGGCGAAGCTCAGCGGTTGGGCTGCTCGCCCTCGGCGGGCAGGCGGCGGCTGACGACGATCACGCCAATCATCGCGATGAGGAGGAGGAAGCCCATCACCTGCACCGGCAGGAGATAGGTGGTGAAGAGCTGGTAGGCATACAGCTTCAGCGAGCTGCCGAGCGCCGGAGCGGCCGTGTCGGGAGTGGTGAGCCGGCCCTGGGCGTAGAACGACGCGATGCCCGCCAGCACCAGCGCGAGCGCGAGGCCGCGGGCGACGAGCGGGATCTTCGCGAGGCGCGGCTTCTCGTCCCCCTTGGTGTCGAGCAGCATCACGATGAACAGGAACAGCGCGACGACGGCGCCCGCGTAAACGAGCAGGAGCAGGAACGCCAGGAGGTAGGCATTGAGGCCAACGAACAGGCCGGCGACGCCGACCAGCGACAGCAGGAGGCACATGGCGCCGTTGACCGTGTTCTTGCTCACGACCACGCCGACGGCGCAGATCACCGTGAAGAGCGCGAGGAGATTGAAGAGGAAGATCATCGGAAGCGGGAGGCTCGGGCGGCGCGGGGACTCAATGATGGTGGGCTTTGCCCTCGATCTCGGCGGCCTTCTTCTTGTCCCACTTGAAATGCTGGTCAGGGAGCGTGCCGCCCAGCTCGTAGAGCTTGGCCTTGTTGTTGACGAGGTCCTCGCGGGTGTAGCCCGAGAGCGAATACTGCTGCTGCAGGAAAATGGCCTCCTCCGGGCAGACCTCCTGGCACATGCCGCAGTAGATGCAGCGCAGCATGTCGATGTCGAAGGCCTGCGGCGCGCGCTCGACGTGGGCGTTGACGGCGTCGGGCGGAATCTCGCCCGGGGTGATCCGGATGGCCTTCGGCGGGCAGACAAATTCGCAGAGCTGGCAGGAGACGCACTTCTCGCGGCCGTTCGGATCCTTCACCAGCGTCGGCACGCCGCGGTAGCCGGGCGGGATCGCGGGCCGCTGCTCGGGATACTCGAGCGTCTGCGCGGGCGCCACCAGGTGCTTCAGCGTCGACTTCATCCCGCCCAGGATCTGCGGGATGTAGGTGCGCTCGAGGAAGGTGAGCGGCTTGCGTTGGACGGGAACTCCAGTGGCCATGCGTGGGAAAGGTTACGTCCGTTCGATCACCGCGATCGCGATCGCGTAGACGACGAGGTTGACGATCGAGAGCGGGAGCAGCCGTTTCCAGCCGATCTCCATGACCTGATCGTAGCGGAAGCGCGGAAGGGTCCACCGCACCCACATGAAGAAGAAGATCATCGCGAGCACCTTCAGGATGAAGATGGCGATGGAAACGAGGCCGAGCGCGATCGGGTGGCCGGCGAGGTGCGTCCACTCGGCGAACTGCGCCAGCGAGATCCAGGGCAGCGGATTCCAGCCGCCGAGGAACAGGAGCGTGAAGACGGCCGAGCCGATCAGCATGTGCGAGTACTCGGCGACGAAGAACAGGCCCCACTTGAACGCGCCGTACTCGGTGTGGAAACCGCCGACGAGGTCGGCCTCGCCCTCCGGCATGTCGAACGGCTGGCGGTTGGTTTCGGCGAAGAGCGAGACGAGGAAGACGAACGCCGAGATCGGCATGATGAAGATGAACCACATCCCGCCCAGGAAGCCGGGGTGGCTCTGGAACTCGACGGCGCGCGCGAGGCTCATCGTGCCCTCGCGGCCCGGCTCGTTGAGCCAGAGGAAAACGGGGATCACCGAGAGCGTCATCGAGAGCTCATACGAGATGAGCTGCGCCGAGGCGCGGATGCCGCCGAGGAACGGGTACTTCGAGTTGGAGGCCCAGCCGGCGAGGATGACCGAGTACACGCCGAGCGAGGCGACGGCGAAGATGGCAAGGATGCCGATGTCGAGGTTGGTCAGCCCGACCGGCACGACCTCGCCGGCCGCATTGACGTACGCGCCGTATGGCACGGTCGTCACGGTCGTCAGCGCGGGAACCATCGCGAGGATCGGCGCCAGGATGAAGTAGAACTTGTTCACGTGACCCGGCACCGGGTCCTCCTTGAACAGCATCTTGCCGCCGTCGGCCATGACGTGAAACACGCCGAGCCGCCGCAGGAACGGGCCGACCACCGGGATCCAGCCAAACCACGGCACGACGGCGCGGCTCGGGCCGGGACGATCCTGCACCCAGGCCGCGACCTTGCGTTCCGCCATCGAGCAGACGCCCGCGATCGGGAAGATCACGAGAATCGCCGCGAGCCCCTTCAGGAGGCCCTGCACGACCAGAGGGAGTTGGAGGTAGAAATCGACCATCTCAGGAAAGGACCATGAGCGCCGCGCCCACCACCACGCCAACGGCGGCGGCGATGCGCAGCTTGTTCGTTTCGGCCTGGCGGGCCTCCAGCTCGCGCAGTTCGGCCTTCTTCACCGGCGCCGGCGCCGGCGCGGTCTTGCGCAGCGTGTAGGCGAACAGCCCAAGCCCCGCGAGGGCGAAGAAAAGTCCGAGTCCGAATACAGGGAGGTTGTGCATGGAAGCGTGAAGGGGAGTCGCGCGGGAACGTCAGCGGGCGGCGGTGGCGACCGGCGCGGCCGCGGGTTGGTAGTGCAGCGTCTCGCCCTCGGCGAACGGCTGGCCGGCCCAGGCGGAGCCGTCGAGCACGAGGCCGGTGTCGGGCAACCGCGCGAAGCTCGCCGAGGCGAGCGCCGGGACGGCGGCGGCGAGGAGCGTCCACACCGCGTGGATCTCGGCGGCCACCGACGTGCCGCCGGCGGCGACGATGAGCCGGTTGAGCGCGGTGAGGTCGTCGCACGCGGTGACGGGCCCGGGAACCGCCTTGAAGAAGGCCTGCAGCCGGAACTGCTGGTTCACGAACGTGCCGCTCTTCTCGAAAACCGTCAGCGTCGGAATGACGACCTTGGCCGCGAGCGTCGTCGCCTGCACGTGCGTGCCGAGCGCCACGACTGCGACCTTGGCGAGCTGCGCGGTCGACAGGCCGGCGGCGAGCAGGTCCTCGCCCACGGTCACGACCGCCTTCACCTTGCCGGCGTCGATCGCGGCGCCGAGTTCGGCGAGACCACCCAGCGCCAGCCCGGCGGCGGGCGCGGCGGGCGCCTTCGGCAGCGCCTTCACGAGACCGGTGACCAGAGCGCCGCGGAGGTTCGGGTTGCGGTCGGAAGAGATGAGAATGCCGTCCCCCGGCCCCACCCGCGTGACGACGTGCGTGGAGGCCCGCAGCAATTCGGCGAGCTTTCGCGTGAGGAACTGCTCTTCGACGCTGCTGCGGCCGGAGCCGACGACGGCAATGGCGCCAGCGGCGCCGCGGAAGACATCGGCAGCGGCGGCAATGGCGGCGTCGAGCGAAGTCGCCGCCCCGTTGACCTGCGGCTCGGTGAGCCGGTCGTTGGCGCGGACCTGCTTGTAGAGATCGCGGCCGGAGTCGGCCATCCAGGTGTCGTTCACCTCATCGTTCCGGCGCGGCGTGATACGGTAAATGACGCCCTCGCGGGACCAGACGACGGTGTTGGCGCCGACCGAGGACTCGATGTCGATGCTGTTGGTCTGCTTCAGGAACCAGACGCGCATCTTGAACCGGAAATCGGTGCTCGTGAGCGCGCCCACCGGGCAGATGTCGACGGTGTTGAGCGAGTAATTGTTCGCGAGCGCCTTGCCCGGGTAGCAGGTGAGCGTCGAGTAGCTGCCGCGATCGATGAAGCCGAGGACGTCGTCCTTGACGATCTCCTTGCAGAACCGGATGCAGCGCGAGCAGAGGATGCAGCGCTCGTCGTCGAGCGTGACGCGCGGCCCGAGCTGGGTGCGCTTCGGCTTCACGTTTTTCTGCTCGATGAAGCGCGAGTAGCCGCGACCGTAACCGGTGGCCTGTTCCTGCAGCTTGCACTCGCCGGCCTGGTCGCAGATCGGGCAGTCGAGCGGGTGATTGATGAGCAGGAACTCCATCACGCCCTCGCGACAGTCCTTGATCATCGGCGTGTTGGTCCGCACGTGGAGGCCGGGCGACGCGTTGGTGGCGCAGCCGATCTGGGGCCGCGGCATCCAATTGATCTTCTGCTTGCCGGTGGCCGGGTCGATGACGGGCACCTTGGTCGCGGGATCGACCGCCGGCATGCCCATTTCGATGAGACACATCCGGCAGTTGCCCACGACCGTTAGCTTCGGGTGGTAGCAATAGTACGGCACATCCACGCCAACCAGCCGGGCGGCTTCGATCATGTTCGTGCCCTTCGGCACGGCGACATCCTTGCCGTCAATGTTGACGGTGATGAGGTCGGGTTTGGCGGGTGGGATCATTGCGAAAGTGGAAACTCAGACGAGCGGGAGGGCGCTGACGTGGGTCTTGCCCTTTTTGGCCTCCGGATAGGCGCGGAATTCCTCCGGGAACTTGGCGACGTAGCTCTGCGTGGGCCAGGAGCACGCCTCGCCGAAGGCGCAGATGGTGCGGCCGGCGATCTGGTCGGCGACGCTCTTCAGCAGCACGCCGTCCTCGGCGCGCGGCGTGGCGTGGACCATGCGGGCGGTGATCTTCTTCATCCACAGCGAGCCTTCGCGGCAGGGCGTGCACTGGCCGCAGCTCTCGTGGGCGTAGAAGGCGTTGATGTTGCCCAGGGCCTCCACGATGTTCACGGAGTCGTCCATCACGATGACGCCGCCGGAGCCGCCCATCGTGCCGCAGGCCGCGAGCGTGTCGAAGTCCATGGGGATGTCCTCGACCGCGAGCGTGCGCGTGGAGCCGTCCTTGTTCTTCAACGTGAAGGTCTCGCCGAAACGGAGAATCTTGGCCGAGGAGCCGCCGGGAATAACGGCCTTGAACGTGCGGCCGGGCAGCGGGCCGCCGCAGACCTCGTTGAGCAGTTCGCCGAGGGTGATCTTGCCGACCTCGTACTCGAAATAGCCGGGCTTCTGCACGTGCCCGCTGACGCACAGGATGCGGGTGCCGGTGTTGTTCGGCGTGCCAATGCGGGAGAAGGCGTCGCCGCCCATGTCCACGATGTGCTTCACGTGGCAGAGCGTCTCGACGTTGTTCACGATCGTCGGGCACTGGTACAGGCCGAGGACGGCGGGGAAATAGGGCGGCTTGATGCGCGGGTAGGCGCGCTTGCCCTCGAGCGATTCGATGAGCCCGGTTTCCTCGCCGCAGATGTAGGCGCCGGCGCCGCGGTGGACGTAGATTTCGCAACCGTAGGCCGTGCCGAGGATGTTCGGCCCGCAGAAGTTCGCGGCGCGGGCCTCGGCGATCGCCTTTTCCAGGATCCGCGCGCCGTGGGGCATTTCGCCGCGGATGTAGATGTAGGCCTGCTTCACGTTGTTCGCCCAGCAGGTGATCATGATGCCCTCGATCAGCTGATGAGGGTCCTGGTGCATGATGTACCGGTCCTTGAACGTGCCCGGCTCGGACTCGTCGGCGTTGACGACGAGGTAGATCGGCTTGCCGCTCTTGCGGTCGACCAGACCCCACTTCACGCCGCACGGGAAACCCGCGCCACCGCGGCCGCGCAGGCCGGACTTCTTGACCTCGTCGATGATCGCCGCCGGCTGCATGCCGACGGCCTTCTTCAGCATCTCGTAGCCGCCATGGCGCACGTAGCAGGCCAGGTCATTGGTGTAACCAGGCTCGTCGATGTGCTTGAAGATGATCCGGCGTTGTTGCGGCGCGCGCATGCGGGGAAAGGGCTAAAGAGCTGAAAGACGGAAGGGCTGAAGGGTCATTCGAGGTCTGTGGCCGATTCAGCCATTAGGCCTTTCGGCCTTCTCCCGTTTGATCTGTTCGCTGATCTGTTTCGCCTTCGCGACGTCGACCTTCTCGTGCAGCTCGTCGTCGACCATCACGACCGGCGCGGTGCCGCAGCTGGCGAGGCACTCGACAAACTCGATCGTCACCTCGCCGTCGGGCGAGACCTCGCCGCGGCGCGTGTTGAATTCCTTCTCGAAGGCCTCGCAGGTTTTGTAGCCGCCCATCAGCGCGCAGGAGAGCGTGCGGCAGACCTTGATGTGGCGGCGGCCGATCGGCTGCTGCCGGAACATCGGGTAAAACGTGACCAGCTCGTAGATGTTGATCGGTTCGAGCTCGAGCTTCTGCGCGATCCACTCGATCGCCTCCTTCGAAATGAAGCCGACGTCCTCCTGGACGAGGTGCAGCAGCGGCAGCGCGGCGCTGCGCTTCACCGGGTAATGGGTGATCACCTCGTCAATGCGGCGAAGGGTTTCGGGTTTCAGATTCATGGTTGAACCACAGGAGTCACGGCGGGCGCGGGATCAGCGGTCGCACTCGCCCATCACGAAGTCGAAGGAGCCGAGGATCGCGACGACGTCGGAGATGAGGCAGCCGACGCTCACCTTGGGAATGATCGAAAGATTGCAGAACGACGGCGACCGGATCTTCAGCCGGTACGGCACGCCGCCGCCCTTGCTCACGATGTAGAAGCCCAGGATGCCCTTGGGATTCTCCGCCTCGAAATAGACTTCGCCAGCCGGCATCTGCGGGCCCTCGGTGACGAGCATGAAGTGCTGGATCAGCTCCTCCATCGAGGTGAGCACCTTGTCCTTCGGCGGGTTGAAGATCTTCTTCGCGTCCTCGGCAAACCACGCGCCGCCGGGGAACTTGGCCACGGCCTGCTTGATGATGCGCGCCGACTGGCGCATCTCCTCGCCGCGGACGAGATAGCGATCGTAGCAGTCGCCCTTGCTGCCCACGGGCACGTCGAACTCGTAGTTCTCGTAGCCCGAGTACGGCTTGTCCTTGCGCAGATCGAGCGCGACGCCGGAACCACGGAGATTCGGGCCGGTGAGACCGTAGGCCAGCGCGTCGGCCTTCGAGATCACGCCGACATCGACCGTGCGGTCCATGAAGATCTTGTTCCGCGTCAGCATCGCGAGCGTCTCCTCGAGCATCGGGAGGAACTCGTCGCAGAACGTGTTCACGTGCCCGAGCCAGTCGGGCGGCACGTCGCGAGTGACGCCGCCGATGCGGGTGTAGCTCGTGGTGAAGCGGGCGCCGGTGAGCTCCTCGAACAGCCGGTAGAGCTTCTCGCGCTCGTTGAGGCACCAGACGAGGACAGTCCAGGCGCCGACATCGAGGCCGAACGCGCCGAGGCCCATCAAGTGCGACGAGATGCGGGCGAGCTCCGCGGTGATCACGCGGATGGCCTGGCAGCGCGGCGGCACGGTGAGGCCGGCCAGCTTCTCGACCGCGATGGCGTAGGCCATGTTGTTCGCGAGCGGCGCCAGGTAATCCAACCGGTCCGTGTACGGCACGAACTGGTTGTAGGTCATGTTCTCGGCGATCTTCTCGTCGCCGCGGTGCAGGTAACCGATGACCGGGTCGGCCTTGGTCAGGGTCTCGCCATCGAGCTCCATCTGGAGCCGGAACACCCCGTGCGTGGACGGGTGCGACGGGCCCATGTTGAGCGACATCTTCTCGGTCTCGAACTCGGGCGTCTCGCCAGCGGCGCGGGCGCGCGCGGCTTCGGCCGCCTCGGCGGCCCGGGCCTCATGGTCGGGATAGGCAAATCCGGTGCTCATCGGTTCACTCCTTCACCTGCCGCAGTTCGCTGTGGCCCGGTTTCGCGCGGCGATCGCTCCAGGTCTCGTCCTTGGCGCGGGGCTCCGCTTCCGTGAGGTTGATTTCGCCCGGCGAAGCGACGAACGGGCCGCCCTGCATGGGCGCCGCGATCACCTTCGTGCCGGTCTCCTCCGCGATGTCCTCGACGGGCAAATCGGTCTCGATCCCGGCCAGGGGGAACTCCTTCCGCAGCGGATGGTAGGGATAACCGTCCCACATCAGGATGCGGCGCAGGTCGGGATGCCCGGTGAACTTGATGCCGAACATGTCGTACACCTCGCGCTCGTGCCAGTTGGCGCCCGCCCAGAGCGCAACCACGCTGGGCGCGGTCGGCTCGGCGTCGTTCGCACAGTCGGCGGCGATACGCAGGTAGGCGCCCGGATGCGTCACCGACAACACGTGGTACACCACCGTGAACCGCGGGGAGCTGTGCTCGCCGTTGTCGATCGCCGTGACGTCCATGAGGAGCTCGAACGCGAGTTCATCGCGCAGGAACGCCAGCACGGCGGGTACATCCGCGATCGGCACGTTGAACGCCGGGTGGTCGACACTCGGACGTGCGGTGGCCTGCGGAAATTTCTCTTTCAGCGCAGTGGCAGCGTCAGCGGGCACGGGAAGGTGGGTGGAATATGAGGGTGAAGGGACAGGAGGGAGCGGGTGGCGGCGTGGTCTTCAGGCCGGCGCACTCATCGCGGCTTGAGCAGGGTCTGGGCGGCAGGTTCCCGCTTCACCTTGGCCTGCAGCTTGATGAGCGCATCCAGGAGCGCCTCGGGCCGCGGTGGGCAGCCGCTGACGTACACGTCGACGGGCAGGATGCGGTCAACGCCCTGCATGTGGGCATAGCTGCGGTACATGCCACCCGAGCTGGCGCAGGCGCCCATGGCGATGACCCACTTGGGCGCGGGCATCTGGTCATAGATGCGGCGAACCTGGGGGGCCATCTTGTAGGTGACGCTGCCGGCGACGATCATGCAGTCGGATTGCCGGGGCGAAAAACGCATCACCTCGGCGCCAAAGCGCGAGATGTCGAAACGGGCATTGCCCACCGCCATCAGCTCGATCGCACAGCACGCCAGACCCATGGGCATCGGCCACATGGAGTTGGTGCGGATCCAGTTGATCACGGCGTCGGCGCGCGACACGACCACAGAGCCTTCAACCTTGCTGTTGTAGCCGTATTCGACGTTCGCGGTGACCATGGTGTGGGAGTGGTAGGGCGGGACGGAAATCCTGTTGAGAGTTGGCCTCCTAACCGGCTCGCGCAAGTCGGTTTTCGCAAAAGGCGGCACCAGGCGCCGTGGCATCAGCGTCAGCGAAGCCCCACCGCCCCGGAATTAGCCCGGCTGTCATCGGCGGAGGTTTCAGGAGATGACGTAAATCCCTGCATGGTCGGCGCCCGCAACCCTGTGGCATCAACCGCAGCCGAGGTAGCCAGGGGGTCAGTGTGGGGTTCCGGATACGCTCCGGAGCAACCGCGCGCGTTCCGGATAGAATTCGTTAAGCTTCCGCCAAGCAGTTTCGGGCTCGGTGCGAGGACGCCGTTCTCCGCGGCAGGCAGCGACAAAGTCGCGCTGGAATGGATCGGCCGGCTGCAGGCGTCCGCTCGCCAGCGCATCCAGGTACCAGCCCAGGTTGCGCACGTAGAACGCTTCCATCAACGTGAAGCGTTCGTCCGGGGGCAGCGCGTAGCCGCCGCGCTGCAGTTCGCGCACATGCTCCGCCGGCAGCGGCGACTTCACCGCCTCGATCGCCGCGATGACGCGCGCGACCGCCCCCGGGTCCTGCAGCACGCCCGTGTGCGTGGCGTTGCAGCCGAACTGGACCGTGGCCTCGCGCTGGGCCTCGGCGACGAGCTGGCTCCCAAGCGGCACGACGCCGTCGCCGGTCTCGCCGAGCTTCAGCGTTCGATCATCGGCGAACGTGTAGAGCAGGTGGTATTTGAGCGCGCTCGGCAGCGGCCGGCGGTGGAGATCCCGGATGAAGGCGCTGTCGGGGTTGAGATCGGCCCAGGACGGGATGACCAGCGGGGCGTGCGCGGCGCTCTTGGCGCTCGGGTGCCCGCCAAACGGGCTCCCAATCGTCACGAGGCACGCGACCGTGTTCTCGCCCGGCTTTCCGGTGCATCGGTTGAGCGCGTCGCGAACGACCAGGCCGCCCATGCTGTGCGCCACGATCACCAGCGGCATCGGGCCGAGCGGCACGACTTTCCCGGACAGAAAGATCCGATGAAACATCGCGCTGAGCTGCGTCAGATCGGTGCCCGACGCGTAGTGAAAGAACCATGGCTTGTAGTACGTGCGGTCGAGGCGGGAGACGATGTCCGCGAAATCGCGCGCCGAGCCGCCGATCCCATGCACGAAGACGACCGGCACCCGGAAGCTGTCCTCCTCGAGGGCGTAGAACATCATCGGCGCGCGTTCGAGAAACGCGGCCGGCCGGTACAACCCGAGTTGGGCCATGGCCGGTGAGAAGATCGGGTCGTCGAGCGAGCGGATGCTGCCTTTGGGATAGAAGAGCGATTCCGCCAGCGCGGCCTCCCGGCGCCGCGGCACCGCGATGCGAAACGGCTTGGGCGGGACATACCGGGGCGCGCTCGGCGGCAACTCCAGGTCAATGTCGCCGCAAACCCGGTCCGGCTGCTGGTCCTCGCTCAAATCGATTGGGCGCACCGCGATGGCCTCGGCCGGTTCGTAGAAGCCGTCGCGATTCGCATCCGCGAGCACGACAAGTTGGTAGGAGCCGTCCGGCAGGTTCAGCCCGTAGTAGGATTCGGCGCGGGAGACGTGGTTCACGTCGACCACCTCTCCGGCAACCGGCCCGGCGGCGATGGCGGCGACGGCGAGCGGCAAATCTGCCGGCACGTTCACGGTCTCCGGCCGGATGACCCCGAACACGTAGAACGTCTGTCGCGTGAGCATGTGTTTGTACACGCGCTGCTCGGGGTTGCGCTGCTGCCGCAAAGCATAGCGCCCCTCGCGGGCGACGGTGCCGAGGTACTGGCACCCGGAACCAACAACGCACGCCACGAGGGAGCCAGCGGCGAGCGCAGCCGGGCGCAGAAACAGCGCGCGGCCACGCGACTGCCGCCGAGGCAGGAGCAGGGCCCGGAGCCAGGTAAGAAAGGATCGTGCGGACACTTGGAGAAACGCGCGGCGACCCGCGCGCGCCACCGTGATGTCGGCGCTCCGGCGATTTGCAAAAGCGAATGTCGCGGCCCGCCGCAGGGCGAATCGGCCCCCACCCCAGGCGCAGTCGGCACCGGGACGCCGACTTTGAGGGCGTGCCCAACGCGATCTCGCGGAACAAGGATTTACCGTTGACCGCGCGCGAGCGCCCGCCTTCCTTGGCCGTTCGCCCAACGGACAGGGCCGCTTCGGCGGTCGTGGCCGAGCACCCGGAGAGGTGACAGAGTGGTCGAATGTGCGTGATTGGAAATCACGTGTAGTCGAAAGGCTACCGGGGGTTCGAATCCCCCCCTCTCCGCCATTTGCGCCTCCGCGCAATGTACCGCGCCGCGGGGTTTGGGAAACTGTGACAGAGGTTTGAGAATACGGCCCGTTTTACCCCTGTCGTGCAACGCGGCTGCCTGACCAGTGCAGGGCCCTTGCACAGGGCCCGCTAGAGCCGTTTAAATAATAGTGTAGCCGGTTTCCGCGATTTGTGCTGGGCTGCCGGGCGTGAAAACGCTCTCCGTGGATCTGCGCGAACGAATCGTGGCTGCCTACGACGTGGGGGACGTCACCCGAGCGGAAGTGGCGCAGCGCTTCCGCGTTTCGGAGGCTATGGTGAAGAAGCTGCTGCAACAGCGTCGGCGTTGTGGCGATATCCGGCCTCAGCACCATCGCTGCGGCCGGAAGCCGCGGATAACGCCCGAGCATCGGAAACGGCTGCGCGAGTTGGTTGCCGAGAAACCGGATCGTACCTTGGCGGAGTTGCGATCCTGCGTTGGTCTGAGCTGCACGTTGCCGGCCATTCATTACGCCCTGGCGGCAATGGATCTGACATATAAAAAAAGACGCTTCATGCAGCAGAGCAGGACCGGCCCGATATTGCCCGAGCGCGGCGTCAGTGGCGGCGCCAGCAGGGCGGCTTCGACCCGGCTCGGCTCGTCTTCATCGACGAGTCAGCGGCGAAAACAAACATGACGCGACTGCGGGGCCGTGCGCCGCGAGGGAAACGTCTGGTGGCATCGTGTCCGCATGGCCACTGGCGAAGCACCACGATCATCGGGGCGGTTCGCTTGGACGGATCCACTGCTTGCACGACGATCGACGGAGCGACGAACACGCAGACCTTCCGAGATTACGTGCGCACGGTGCTCGTGCCCACCCTGCGCTCCGGTGACATTGTGGTGCTGGACAACCTGGCGCCGCACAAAAGCGCCGAGACCTGCGCCTTGATCACTGCAACGGGCGCAACCGTCCGGTTCTTGCCGGCCTACTCGCCTGACCTCAATCCCATCGAGCTGATGTGGAGCAAGATCAAGGCGCTGCTACGACGGGCTGAAGCACGGACGCTTCCGGACCTGCTGAAGGCAATCGCGGCAGCAACGAAGGAGGTTACCGCCGCGGATACCATGAACTGGTTTGCCCATTGCGGCTACAGCTTTATTTAAACGGCTCTAGACGTCCAGCGCGTCGACCAGCGAGATCGACTGAAGGCCTCCCCCGGCGATCAGGGGCTCCACCTTGGCGGCCACGTAGAGCTGGGCGCGAACCGCGTCCTCGGTGTCAGCCACGGCCGCGAGCGCCGCGGTGGACAGATAGGCGTCATACTTGGCGCCGGAGAGGCGCAACTTGGCGATCAGGCAGATCGGCTGCTTGGGCGCCGGCTGGCTGGCGTAGTGAGCGGCCGAGGTGAAAAGGTTGAGGTGGCAGGAGACGTAGCGGTTATCGACGTCGCGAGCGTACTCAGAGATGTGGATGTAGTCGCCGGTGGCGCCGTTGGGCAGCGTGATGGATTTTTGGAGGGCCATGGTGTCAGTAGTTTTCCACGAACTCGCCCATGAGACGGATCGGGCCTGCGGGGACGACGCCGCCTAGCTCATTGCGAATTTTAACGACCGCATTGGTCGAGCTGTTGCCGGCGGCATCCCAGTCGTATCGGGCTGCGAGGCCCGGCGGAAAGCCCACGCTCAACCCGGACACGGTGTCCGGCTGCGTCGTGAATCCACGCCCGCTAAGCGAGATGTTCACGATCTCTTCCGCGGATCCGCCCACGAGCGTCGGGCACGCGTCGGTGTCGAGCGTGTAACGGGTCACCACCTTCTTGGCCGACGACGCGCCGGCCGAAGCAATTGCGATCCCGCTCGAGCGCATGTTGCCCGACGCCTGGAGTGCCACGTCACCCAGCGCCATCGTCGCGTAGCCGTTGGCGTTGCCGATGTAGAGCCAGTTGGACGCCACCCCAGAAGTGTTGCGCACCCGCGCTCGGACCCACCCTGGGGAGGCGAATCCGTTGTAGATGGAGAGCGAGACGGTTTGGCCTGGGCGAACCGCCCGCGTCATCAGCCCGGCAGCGGACACGTAATCAAACCATGTGTAGTCGATGGCCGAGTCGGTATTGGAGAACGTGGCTTTGACCTCGAGGAGGCAGATATCCTTGTCGCCTGGGATTGTGACCGTGACGCGGCTTCCGAACATCATGCCGGAAAGGTCGCCCTTGACCGCCGGAGCCGTCGAATCGGCGGCCAACGATGCCGTCGATGGCGCCGTCGGTACCGTCGTGCGGACAGGAGCGGTAAACGGCGACCCGGCCGCCGTCACCGCGGTCGTGGAGGCCACGTCAAAACGGCTGTAGGACTGCAGCTCGACCTCGATCTGCGAGGCAGGCGGCAGATCGTCGATCCGCACGTCCTTCGTGCCGCCGGCATTCTGGGGCTGGTCCTGGATGGTCCAGCCCGTCGCGCCAGTGCCGGAGATCCGCCAGCGCAGCTCCTGCAGGGTAGCCGCGACCTTGCCGCCGCCGGCGGCCGGCAGCGCCGGCACTCGAATCAACAAGTACGAATGCACGCCACCGACGTCGTCCAGGTACGTCCCGGAGCCTACGAGCGTGGGCGTGCCGGGATCGTTGGGCGGAGTGAGGTCGATGTCAGATCCCGCCACGGCAGCGACCGTGATCGTCACGACGTTGCTGTAGGCCGACGCCTGCTCTCCTGGCGTGATTGCCGCGATCTTGTACTGGTACGAGACCCCGAGCGTCACCCGATGATCGGTAAAGCGCGAGGCGCTCGTCTCGCCGATTTTGGCCCAGTCCGAGTAGCCGGGCCCAGTCGCGCGATAGACGCCATACTCGCCGCTGAAGCTGGTCTCGGACGAGAACGTCCAGTCCAGGTCGACCGCCTTGCCCGTGCCGTTGGCGGCCGTGAGCGAGTTGGGCACCGGGATAGACGGCCAGACGAGATCTCGCTGAGGAAGCGGATTGGTTTCGTCGACAGCCGCTGAGGTAAATGATCCCAGCCGAAAATACGCCGGCTGGCCGAACATCGACTCGAACAAATCGTGCCGCCACTCGACGAGGTTGGCGATGGGCACGATCCACGCGACGGCGCCGGCCGCCCACGCCTTTGCCGTGAGACCACAGCGGCCGCGATAGACGGTGTAGTCGTGCGTGTCGGCCGTGATCGCACTGCGTTGAATGATCGACGCAAACTCCATCGTCGGCTGGCCAGCCGCGTCGAGCGCCACCCGCCCGCTCCCATCGAGAGCGAGCAGCACGGCCACGAGACGGTTGTCCTGGGCGTCTGCCGCGTTACCGCCGGGCGTCTCGGCCGCTAAGTACGCATCGGGCCCAGATGCGCCGTCGAGTAGCTGCAAACGCAGCGTGCCCGTCCCTGCAGCGACTCCAGTCACGAGCTGGCACCGCGCTGAAAAGCCGAACTGCGAGCCGAGCTTGGTGTACGGCTGCAGCGCAGCGCTAGTGAAGTAGGCGTTGAAGCCCGAAACCTGCGGGCTCGGCCGCGTGGCGAGAAAGCCCACTGCCGGAGGCCAGCCGAAGTAATCGACCGGGAGCGGAATCGGCTGAAAGTGCGCAATCGACGGCGAGGTCTGCTTCGCGCCGGCAAACAGCTCTTCGGGCAATGGCGACACCCAGGCGGGCGTGTACGCCGATGCCGGCACGAGAGGATCGAGCGTCACCTCGAGGACGGTCTCGTCACCCTGGTTGCGCTTGATTTTGTCCACACGGGCGAGCTGGGCCGCTCCTGCCCCGCCCGGCTCGGGATCCGTGTCAACCTTGATCTTGTCGCCCGGCTGCACGGCCGCGACGATCGGGCCTCTGACGTAGAGCGTGGCGGTTCCCGGCGCCGAACCCTTCCGCCGCTGGAACTCGAGCCCATGCGCAAACGCCTGCTTCGCGCGGGTCACGTCGACGCGATCGAGCTTTGCCTGATCTGTGGTCTGCCGAATCCGCTCCGCGCGCTGATTCGAAACGACGACGGTATTTTCCTGAAATTCGTAGGCACGATCGGTGAAAGATACCGCGTACTCGGTCGGGATATCCTTCCAGTCGCCGTCGGTGAACTTCGGCGCCTTGGACCAGTGCCGCGCATCGAGCGTGAGCAGCGCGCCGGGATCCACTCCCCACTCGTAGATATAGCACCCGAGTTTCCCCTCGCGCGTCCGCCGGAGAAATCCGTTGACGGGCCCGAGCAATCTCCGGACGACGTCTCGGGTTGCCATCTGCTCCGAGATCAGCGGCGAAACGAAGCAGTAATCCCGATGCGCCTGGTCCTGCGCGCACCAGTGCGCAGACGCCAGCCAGCTCGGCGCGTCCAACTCCTGCTCGGTCATCGCCCCGCCACCCTCGTCCAGCATATACTCGGCGAGGAATGCGATCGGGTTGATCTGACGATCGTCGGCGATGTTGTCGGCCGCTGCCACGATCGACGTCGGCACGCGCGGAATATGCCCACCAATGACGAGCACGTTCGGCGCGCTGCCCGAGGTCTGCCCAAAGAAGATGTGACGGGCGACCATGTAGGCGCGGTCACGATACGCGCCATGCCCAGGCAACGCGGCCGATGGATTTGCCGTCGGCCGTCGCGGATAAAGATGCACGAATCCGCCCTCCATCAGCAGGCTCGGATCGAGAATGCCGCCGGTCAGGTCGACGTAGCCGTCGGAGTTGACCACGCCGTCCGCCATCAGATCGAGCGGTCCGTCGCCTGGGCACTGCCAGATGTAGTTGCCGTTGGAGATGACGGCGGTGAGCCAGTCCAGCGGCCCGCGGCAGATCGTGCCCGCGATCGTGAAATAGTGGTTGAGCGTTTTTTGGCTCGAACCTGATTTGCCTCCGCTGCTCATACGTCAGCCGCTCTTTTTGCCCTGCGAGTCCGCCTGCTTGGTGCGGTGATCGAGCGCGGGCGTGATCCATCGGATCGCGACGACGCGTTCGCCGCCCAGATAAGGGATCGGGATCTGCTGTTGATTCGTGGCGACGTTCTCGGATTGGAACGGCGTCAGCTTGATCTCGGTGGTTTCGCGACTGGTGGACATGGTCAGGCAAGCGCCTTGATGCGCCAAATGGCTTCGAGCCGATGCTCCCACTCGAACGGGATCGACGGCGGGATCTTCACGCCGTGCCCCATCACACTGTGGACGATCCGCTGGCCCCCGAGCCGGATCGCGGCGTGGTGAATCGCTGTGCAAATCCGAAAACCAAGCATGTCGCCGGGCCGCGCCAGTCGGCTCAACTCGCGGCCCTTGAGCCCCTCGCCGACGCGCACGAAGAGGCCGCTGCTCTCGACCCACTCGACGATCAGGCTGTTCGGATTTGCCGGGCTCCAATGCGATGGGCCATTCGGAATGGGCGTCCTCTCGAGAAGGCCGGACTCGAAATAGATCTCTGCCACGGCGTGATGACACGAGGCCCCCGCGCCCTTGACGGGAGCGCCTTCGCAGAACGGCGTGTCTCGCCATGACTCGGCAGCGGACTCGAGCGCGCGGATCTGGGCGGCGGTGATCATTTCTTCGCGGAGTTCGGCGACGTGTTCGGCACCTTGAAATTGGGGCTCACCGCCGGCATTTCATGGCTCCCACCAAATGAGTTCAGGTTGTTGAACTTTCCGCGCGGATTGTTCGTCGCGTCGTAAACGTAGCACGTGTCGTGCGAGCGATCGCAGCCAGGAGCCAAGACGATCACGTCGCCGACCGCACAGCCGAGTGAGCGACCGAGCGTCAGCGTGATCGAGCCGCCGGCGAGCCCCGTCGACGCGATCACCTCGGCGCGCACCGGCCGGCCGGAAGCGTCAACCCGCTGCGCCCAACCAAGCGCGAACCAGTCCTGGAACGCGAAGCCGGGATGCGTCGCACCGCCGTCCTTGCGGGCAAGCGCGTTGACGGTCACCTGCAGGCCGGCGACGGCCGTCACGGTCGCGTTGTGCTCCCACTCACTGAGCACGAGGCCACACTCGACGCCGTAGTGCTGCTTCCAGCACACAGGCTCCATAAGGGCACGCGGAGTGCGCCGGCTGAACATCGAGTTCGCGCCAGCAACCTTGACGGACAGCATCGGCCCCTCGCGTTGCGGCGTCGACAGGATGCCAGACCAGAAACTCTCAGGCGCTCCAACCGATCCGTCGGCCGCGACCGCTGCGCGCTTGATGCGAAGGCGTCCCGTAGCCGCGAGCTTTCCTGGCAGCCAGTTTTCCCAGGGGCATCCGTCCCACCACCGAATCTTGAGCGTGCAGGAGTCGTCCTCGAGATCGACGCTCTCGGTCGTATCCGAGAAGGAAAAGTCGTGGTACTCCCAGACCTGCCCGCCGGGCGTCGTCACACCGCTCTCGAAGTTGGTCACGTACCAGGTCTGCAGCGCTCCGGCGTAATCCAGCTCGATCTCGGCGAGCCACGCCCAGGGAGCCAACCGGCCGAGAGTCACCCCGCGGACCTCGCCGTCGGTCGCGGCGTACTCGGAGGCTACCTCACGAAATGCGAGCGTGGTGCCGCCGATCCAGCCATCGCCCGACTGCGCCAGTTTGATCGTGGGCTCGCTGTCGGTGTGCCGCGCGAGGATCGCCGGAGCGACGATCGTCCATGCCCTGGGATGCGCGATCGAGATCGGAGCCGCGAGTTGCGGCACGCCGGCGACGATCGACTGCACGCGAACCAGCTCGGGCGCGCGGCCGGTGGTGCAAAGCGCGAGCGTGTCGCCCACCTTGATGGCCATCGGCTGGGCCGTCGGAATTGCTGTCGCGCCGACGGCGAGATCCGCGGTGAGTTCGCCGACCGCCTGCGTGGACGCGATCCAGAAGGAGCCGGCGCCACCCGCGCGGCGATGATACCAGCCGAGGAACGCGACGATCTCCTCGACGGATCTGAACTTGAACGACGGCTGCAGCGGAGTCTCAGGTTTCTGCGGGTAGAAGACGCGCGACGGAATACGGCCCGGCCCGAGCGCGCGACGCTCGCTCTCGACCTGGGCAAAGCCGAGCTTCGGATCAGCGCCGCCGTCCGGGGAAAATGGGAACACCGGGGCGAGATAGCCGTCGGGCGTGGCGAGAGTGACGTCCGTCACGATCGGAGGCGTGAGAGCGGCTTCGGCGGGGCCCTGCTCGACCAGGGTAAACTCGCCGCGGACCCAGTTGCTCGAGCGGCCGACGAGGCGCGGCGGCTGCTTGAAAACGCCCATGATCGCCGGCGCGAAGAAGTCGTAGCCGGTGAGGCTCGCCGGGTTGAGCGCGTAGCTGGACCAGTCACGCGTCCACGCGACGGTCAGGCCCGTCGTCATGAGCGGAGCCCGCGCGACCGGTCGCGCCGCCGGCCAAAACGGCACGACGAACGGCTCGTCTTGGGCGTCGATGCTCGCGGCCCGAGCCGCGAAGAACTCGGACGCGCCGAGATCCGACGTCCAGCTCAGCTCGTGGCGCAGCAGCCACGCCTGGGGCCGCCGGGATCCGCGGCCGGTTTGGCCGCGTACCGTCTCGAGGTCGATGGACGGCTTGAGGCTGACGGTCTCGTCGTTGTTGGGCCCGTACGGGAACGCCCAGGCGGACGCTCCGTAGATGGTGACAGGATACATGGTCAGGAGCGCGCCAGCTTTTCGTAGACTTCCATGGCGACGCCGCTGACGTCGGCGCGAATCGCGTCGAAGTACGCGGCCTTGTCCATGTACAGATGGATGTTCGACGCGCTGCCGCTTCCGCCGCCGAGTGCGGCGATGCCGCCGGCGCCGGACATTGCAGTCGCGGTGGCCGCGGATGGGCGCACCGCGGACGGTCCGCCGAGACGCAGCGCCTCGACCGCGCCGGCGCCGCCCCACGCAGCGGTATCGGCAGCCGAAAACACGACCTCTTTGCGATGGACAAGTCCGGCGACCTCGGACGTCGAACCGTCGCCAGTGTAGCCGCCCGACGAGAACCCGCCAAAGGCAGCGAGGACGGCAATCAACGCGGCGAGACCGATCGCAGCAGCGAGGCCCCACGACGAGATGGAGGAGCCCGCAGCGTTGCTCATAATCGCCGGCTTCTTCGCGGTCTCGGACGCAATGACGTCGGCGGTCTCCGCTTTGCGCGTCGCCGCGCCAGTGACAGCGATGCTGAGAATCGCGGTGCGGCCCAGCGCAGCCGTGATGAGCCACTGCACGCCCATCTGGATGATGGTCTGCAGCAGCGTCTGCAGGACCGTTGCACCGAGGTTGCGGAGTACCTCACCGAACGACTGCGTGCCAGTGATCCAGCCGTAGATCCCCTCAGTAATCGAAGACACCGTTGCGCCGATCGACGACTGCATTGCGGCTGCAACTTGGTCACCGGTTGAGCCAAGCTGCATGGCGTAGTCCATCGCGCCGCCCTGCGCACCCTCGCCAAAACCCTGCAGCGAGTTCTGCGGCAGGTTCATCTCTGCTAACTGATTCTTTCGATCGCTGAACGCCGTCGGCTTCGTGGCGTAGTATTCGCGAATGTCGACTGTTTGATCCGACTGCAGCCGGTCGATCTTGGAAGCTCGCTGCTGCTTTGTGTCTTTGGAATCCGGATTCGTCCTGATCAGATCGATCAGCGTGGTTCTTGCCTTGATCTGTTCCTTCAGAACATCGAGCAGCTCCTTTTCCTTCGTGGGGGTGTCGAGGTATTGGTTGCTCTCGATGACCCCACGACGATTCGACAACTCTTCGAGCCTCAGCTGGGCATCAGCAATCGCGTTCTGGCGCGCCATTTCTTCCGCCGCCGCCTTGGCATTTGTGGCGCGTCTCTTTGCATCGGCAGCAGCCTTGATGCGATCAATCTCGGCCTGCCGGCGGGCCTCCTCTTTTGCGACTTCATCGTAGGATGAGATATCACGTCCCGCGGCGAGGTTTGTGATGTTTCCAAGGGTGGATCCAAACGCCCGGCCAGCGCCGAAAAACATGCTCACGCCGCCAAGTAGCGTGTTCGAGACATCCTGGATGAGCGCCGGATCAGCACTCAGCGCAGAGCTGATCGCGTTGCCTGTGGAGATCGCCAACGCCTGCTTGAACTTCTCGATCTGTTTCTGGGCACGATCGAGCGTGTCGATCGTGTCCTGCTCCATCACGAGTCCGGCCTTCTTCGCGGTCGCGGCCACCCGCTCATAGCCATCAGTGGCGAGGGAGCGCAGCGCCCCGAGCGTGGTCGGAAGATTTCGCGATCCGAGAACAACAGAGGCGGCGCTAAACGCCTTCGTGCTGTCTCCCGCGTCCTCGACTGCGCGGCTCACTTCCGCGAGGCGATCCTGCGCGGTCATCCCCTCAAGCTTCGCCACGTCGAGCCCGAGCTGCCGATACGCCGACGCCGCACTGCTGCCCATCTCGCGCGCTTCCGCGAGCGATCGGTTGTTTGTCGACAGGATCTGAGTGAGCAGCGAGACGTCCCCACCAGCATCGCGGATCTGGAGGCCGAGCACCTGATACGCCTCCGCAGAGATCTGCAGGTTCTCGCTCTGGTCCTTGATTGCGCCCGCCATTTGGAACGCTGCTCCGACGCTCTCCGCGAAGGATCGCGTGAGCAGATCGACGCCACGGCGCGCGACTTCGATGCCGAGGCCGGTCTTCATGGCCGCGCCGAGGCCGGTCGCCTCCTTCGCGGTATCGCGCATGCCCTGCTGCGCTTTGGACAGTTCGTCCAGGCGGGCGCGGATATCGATCAGGATTTCGAGTTGGCCGTCGGCGGGCATCGATCAGTTGGGCTTGGCGGGACCTTGGGCTTTTCGCCTGCGGGTCTGGTTCTTGCTGGCTGTATAGCGGCGGGTGCTGCGCTCATCGGGAGAGGTGCCGTTGGCAAGGGCGACCCACTGCTTCTCGAGGCCCTCGTACTCGCGCTGCGGGCCAGTGGCGTCGGTGAGCGAGGCGGGCACGGCGTGGCGGATGGCCTGCAGGAATCGGAGCGCGCGGCGGGCCTCGATCCGCTCCTCGGCGTCGCTCAGCGCGGCGAGCTGGTGGAGCGTGTAGTGGTCTAGGACGAAGTCGTAGGTGCGGCCGGAGATCCGGACTGCGGCAGTGACGAGATCAGCAAGCGCACCATACGCTGGATCACCGGACTCAGCGCCTCGTCCGCCTTGAGCAGCAGCGGAGCCTGAAACGTCTTCGCCGCGATCGCTCGCTCCCCCCACGTCGCGGCGCGCTGGAAATTTTGGCGGCTGGCCGCGTGGACGAGCAGGTCGTGAGAGCTGTCGTCGAGGTTGTCGACGAACGCCGCGTCGACGGGGACCCAGCCGATCAGCTTGCCGTCGGCGTCGGTCTCGCTGCGCTGCAGGACCAGCTCGAGCAGCCCGGCCTCGTCGGTGCACAGCTCGAGCACGCGCCCCAGGTGGCGGGCCGGCATGGCGCGAACGCGCACGGCGTGAGGATTGCCGGCGATATCGCGGATGTGCGGGTGGTCGGCATCCTGGCCGGCGAAAATTTCGCCGGCGAAGATGATGGAGGTCTTGGAGGGAGGTCTGTCGGTGGCCATGGTGTGCAGTGCGGCGACGCCGCGGTGGAGGGTTGGAGGTTGATCAGGGCGTGGGAGCGGCGGCTGCGATCGCAGCCAGGACGGCGGCCTTAACCGCGGATTCCGCAGCCGGCAGGGTGAGGCGCACGCCGAAGACGGCGGAGTTGCCGAGGGCGACGCCGCTCGCGTTGATCAAGCGGAACCGCGCCTCGCCGGTCTCGTAGTCGATCGAGAGCAGGTCGATCGACACGGCGGTGCCGCCGCCGCCGACGTAGTGCGTGCAGTCGACCGGAGCATCGAGCGCGATGTTGGTGCCGGCGTAGGCGCTGACGCCGAGCATCAGAGCCGCGATGAGGAGGAGGGATCGGATGAGGAGTTTCATGGCAGAAATCAGTCGACGCGATCGAGGAGCACGACGTGCTCGAGCGAGGCGTTGGTGGAGCTGTTGCACCAAAGGTTGGCGGTGCCAGGCGTGCGCGTGGCGACCGTGATGTCGTTGACGCCGGCGACGAGCGTCACGCCGTTGGCGTACGCCGTACCCGCGGAGATGTTACCCAGCGAGACGGTGGGCGTGCCGGTCGTGTAGATCGTCCAGGACCGGATCCGCCAGCGGCCGGTCGTGTCGATGCAAGGCGCGCCGAACAACTGCTGGTTGCCAGCGGCAGAGGTAGTCCAGCGGATCGTCTGCGTACGGTTGGATGACGGTGCGGTGATTCCCGTCGTGGAAAACAGCCAGTCGGTCGAGTCGTTGCTGGTGCCGCGGGATGGGTTGATCGCGGTTAGGCCGGCGGCGATGGCGGGATCGAGAATCGCGGTGTATCCGAGCTGCGTGATTGACACATTGTCTAAGTCGAACGACACCGCGCCGCCCGCCAACCGCACTAACACCAAGGTCGCGCCAGCATAGCTTGCCGGCAGCGTCAAATCATTCGCGTACGTGCCATTCGCGAGGTTAATTGATTGTAATACGGAATTCGATACCGAAGACCGTAGCTCAAGTGTGCCCGTCGCAGAGGTGCAATTCGCGATCGTGAACGCTACCCGCACTCGCCGCCCGATGTACGACAATAGGTTGACAGGCGCATTAACGTACTGCCCCGCGGTTGAATACGTACATGTGAGCGCGCTTCCTGACCACGCAACAGTGCCGCTGCCATTTGTCCACGTGCCGTCACCTGACGAAAAATCCTGACGATATATCGCCGTCCTACTCGCCCCCATCAGCTCCGCCGCCGGCGAGCCACGCTCGTATTCCGCCCGAAGGTTTGCCTCGGTAGGTGCGAAATTATAGAGGGCGAGCTGAGCGATATGCCCGGCAGTGGAGACTACGCTATCAGATACAAACCCCGTCATGTACGTCCCAACAATCTCATCTGTCCACGCCGGCGGATTGCTTCCGCTGGTGCTTTCGGAGAAGAGCGCCGTCACGTCATAGTAGCGGGTACCATCTCCTCCGATACCCGCGAACACTTTGATACCGGTTGCGCTGCGCCGAACATCAATGCGGCACGGAATGCCGCGAGCACCCAATGACTGAAACGCCGCGTGGAGTTGCGAAGAAGCGAGCGTCCGAATGTCGGAGGACAGGGGCCCATAAAGGAGAATCCGCATCTCTGATCCGACGTACGCCAGCTGAAACGACCGGCCTTGACCTACCGAAGTGATATTTTGAGTCAGCGCGACAAGCCGGCGCGTCGGTCCGCTCACCTCCTGCGGATAGATCCCTTCCCAACTCAGCAAAACATCGCCTGTGCCTGGATTCTGACCATTGAGCGCGGCGTATGCACGAGCGGCCGGCGATCCATCACTCACCACTGCGGGGCCGAGTACACGGGTCAGCCAATTGGTCCGGATTACTGGAGCCAGGCCAGTCACCGCAATAACGGCGTGGACATTGGTGCCAGATCGGTCTCGAGCGATTGGATTGTAATTGGGGTCCGCGCGCTCGAAGTCGGGCCACGTCAAAAATGCGAAGCCATCAACCGTTCCGACGTGTTGACCTTTTTCGGCATCCCACGTCCAGGTGACAAATGGCGCGATCGATCCAGCACGCTGGATCGCCGCGCACCGTGATGCGCTAAGCGCTCCAAGCACAATCCAGCTCTCGCCGAGTGTGCCGCCGACACCACCTCCCCACTCGAGCCTGTTGCTTGTCGCCAAACTGCCGGTGCGAGCAGCAGTGCTAACCGCGCTCCCGATCGGCGCTCCATCCTGATATCCCTGAGCGTTGCCGCCGCGCACGCATGTCACCGCGACGAAGTGCGTATTACCGTCCGTGAGGGTGACCGACGGAAACGTATATGACGACCCGACCCCGTCCCCCAACCAAAACACCAGTCCAGTCGATGAGGCATACGCATATACACCCGCCGTCGTGCTGCTCTTGTTTACGAGCGATATTGTGCCTCCTGAGCGATACCACACGCCGAGAGTAAAGTCGCTGGTTGCCAGTCTTGATAGCGCGGGCCCGTCAGGCGTGATGCCCACCGGATTTGCCGTCGCGTTAGAAATGCCACCGCGAGGGGCTCGCGTGCGAGCATCAGCAGTGCTCCGCACAAACGCGGTCGTCGCGAGCTGCGTGGTCGCGGTGTCGAGCGCGGCCGTGGGCGCGGTCGGCGTGCCGGTGAGCGCGGCCGAGTCGAGCGGAGCGCTGCCGGTCGCGGCGCGCCAGGCGGCCGCATCGACCGAAGCGAGCACGCCGCGCGCAAACGCGGTCAGCGAGTAGCTCGAGATCGTCGCGTTGCCGGTGTAGTACGGCGCGGTGTTGGCCGACCAGGTGAGCGCAGCCGCGGCGTCAATCTTGGCCCCGTTGAGGATGCCGTAACCGGCGGCCGTGGTGGGCGTGCTCTTGATGTCAGTCCACGGGATCTCGACCTGCGCGGACGCGAGCGCCGCGCTGAACAGGAGCGTGAGAGCGATGATGCGACGAAGGATTTGCATGGTGATTGCTGAGGCGTTGCAGCGGGGGTTCAGGAGACGACTTGGACGACGAGGTTCGCGGTCAGGTAGCCGCCCGCGGCACCGCTGCCGATCTGCGTGACCTTCGCGCGCACGAGCGCGCCAGCGAGCACGGGGAGCGGCGTCGCAAACGTGACGTCGGCGTAGGTCTTGCCTGCGGGCAGTGTGGCCGTGCGGCCGAGCGATACGCCGTCCGGATCGACCAGCTCGACGGTCACGTCAGCGCCCGTGGGCGCGGTCTGCGCCGCGAGCTGCACGCCGCGAATCGCGACGGGGGCCGGGGCCTTGTAGAAGCCAAAGAGCTGGTTGAGCTTGAGCTGGCCGACGAAGTTGAGCGCAGCGGTGTGCATGTTGGAGTCGGTTGGGAGTGGGATGATCGGAGCGAACGCGACAAGCTGCGGCGTGGCCTCGGTGCCCGTCATGCCGCCGATTGCCACCGGCGTCGGTGCGACGTTGCTCCAGGCGGTCGACGCGATCGGCAGCGCGGCCGGCGCGGTGGCATCGGGCGTCACGCCCTGGACGGCTACCGCGGCGGGCGGAGCGTCCGTGCGGACTTGCTGATCGACGGTGAGCGCCGTGGGCGCGATGGCGGTGGGCGCCTGATCGAGCGCGACGGGCGCCGGCGCAGCGGCGGTGCCAGCCATGGACGCGAGTCCCACCCCGACCGGAGCGGAGTTGACCGGAGTCTGCGCCGCCAGGGCGATGGCGCCGGGCGGCGTGTTGTCGGGCGTGTAGCTGAGCGTCGGCATGGCTGACCTCCTGTTCGCGGGTTACGAGTGGGCGCGGCGCGTCAGCTCAGCGTGCCGGTGTTGAGGGTGCTGAAGAGCACCTTCATTTCGACGTCCACGTCGACGAGCTTGTCGTCGAACTTGACGTCGCCGGGGATCTGCATGGCGACGAACACGTCGAGCGTGTTGATCAGCACGTTGGCCTGGTTGTACTGCTGGACCTGCAGCCAGCCGCGCACGACGGGATCACCCTCGAGCGGATTGTACTGCCCGCCGGCGGTCGGCGAGTCCGGCAGCGTGTTCGTGCCGAGGAGCATCTGGTACACCAGATTGCTCAGCTCCATGATCTTCGCGGTGATCGTGAGGCCCTTCTCCACCGTGATCAGATCCCACAGCACACGCGCACCAGGAGCGGCGGCTTTGACCTCCTCGACCTTGTTGTTCGGCTTGAAACCGTAGTCGGAGATGCCAAGGTCGAACCATTTGGGATCGGCGGCGCCGGGCTTGGCTTGACGGCCGCACGTGCCGGCGGCCGGGATGGTGAAGGCGGTCCCGTCCGGGAAAAAGAACCCGTGGGCGCCGATGACAGTGCGAGCTTTGATCATGGTCGTGTTGGTTGATAGGAGCGCGTTGCTACGGGTTCACCGTGAGCGGCGACCCTGAAAGTTTGATGTGCGCCGAGACGTACAGCTCATGCACGTGCAGATCCGGCGGCGCATCGTCGCGCCGCGAATGCCCGCTGAACTGCCAGCAGTCGTTCTCGCGGCGAATCTGCGTCGCAGCAAAGACCGGCTTGCCAACGATCGCGTCCATCGCGGCGCCGAGGCCGTCGAGCACGTTCTTGCCGGGAAAAAGCGTCGGGTTGTTGATGAGCGCGACGACGATCGTCTCTCGCGATGTGACAAAGCCCAGCGAGCTTTGGCCGTCGCCCTTGGCGGTCTTGATCGCGACGCCGAACCCGAGCGGCAAAAGATCGTTCACGATCTTCGCATCGATGTCGCCGACCTTCTCCGTGAGGACTGCTTCGGCTGAAAGATCCGCGAAATAGGCGTTCGCGCGGAGCAGATCCGCGAGACGCTGCTGCAGGTCGAAGAAGGGATTGCTCACGACACACCTCCCGCTTTCGGCCGAAAGAAGAACGCGAGCGCGCGGGCCGAGAGCGCGTTCTGGACGCGACTCTTCGGCGGCAGGGCGCGCGCATCGGCCGCCACCGTCACGCGCCGCTGCAACCGCCACCAGTACACGGTTTCCTTGCCCTCGCCTGACGCGAGCCAGCCGACGGTGTTGCCACCGCGCTGGCTGGGCACGAACCGCAGACCCGGAATCGTGCCCGCGCGCGGGAACACGCCGTACACCTCACCCCGCAGCGGGATCGCGAGATTCTTTGCCTCCTTCGCACCCCAGCTTCCACCGTACACCTTCGCTTTGATCGCCGGGTCGGAGATCACGACGACAGCCTTCGTGTCCGTCGTCTTGGCCGGATCGTACGCCGTCGCGTTCGCAATGCGTTTCGACCAGAAATTCGAGCGGGGGAAACCTTCCTTGTTGGGCGAATCCGCGTTCCGGCTACGGAACCAAGCACGGTACTCCTTCTCGGTTTGCCGACCGAGGACTCCCATCAGCGCCTTGCGGCGGCCGGGCGCGATCTGGTCGTAGATGCGGGCGAGCGCAGGCGTGGCCGTGTCGCGCGTAATCGTCGTGCTCACAGTTTGCCTCCGATCTTCGCGGACGTGAACGACCGCACCGTCCAGGCGCCGGCGATCGTCGGGGCGAAGGTAATGCGGACGGTGCGGCCGACCATCCGCGCCGAAAACTCCAGCGCGCCATCCGCGCCAACGCTCACGCCGTCAGGCGACCGCCACACGTGCGGAACGAGTTGCGCATCGAGCGGGGATAGCGGCTTGGCTGCGGCACTGCGCAGATCGCTGGCGCCAATCACGAGCCGAGCGTCGCCGAGATCCGCACCGATTGCCTTCGCCTTTGCGGCGGCTTCCGCCGTCGCACGGCCAAGATCGAGCGAGCGATCGGCAGTGGCATCACTCGCGGCTGCGCGGGCGAGATCCTGCACGCGCTGGCCATGCCAAACGATCCGCCCCTCCGGACTCACGTCGACCTGATCGCCGAAGATTTCCCGGAAGCCGTCCAGGAGCGCGGGCGTGGCGTTCGGAACGCTGGCTTCGAGTGCCTGGTTGAAGTCGGCCTCCTGGGGCGCGAGCTGCTCGCCCGGAGCGACGAGGCCGAGCTGCTCGGCTTCGTCTCGATCGATGTCCTCGATTCCCATTCCGCTGCCGAAGTCGTACGGAGGCCACGGGCGCCCGAAGCGGGAAATCTTCGTCCAGACCGGATCGTCTTTCCGCGCGATCATGCGCCCGTCGAAGAAGCTGCCGCCGGCTTCCGCCCAGCGATTGGCCCAGTCGCGAGGTTCTTCCCGCTCTTCGACGCGGATCAGCTCCTGCGCAGGAAACTCGTTGAGGATATCCGGATCCTGTGACGCCTGCCACCGTCCGAACTCGCGGGCGTCCTGCAGTTGGAAATCGTAGATCAGTCCGAGACGCGTCGTGCTCGTGATGTCCGTCAACTGCTTCGAGTCACCCGGCAGCGCGCCGAGCGTGGCGCGCATGTCGGCAATGAACTTCGCGCGATCGGTGAAGGCCGTCTTTGCGTCGACCGAGATCCGCAGCGCGTCGTCGATCTTCTGCTGCATCGTCGCGACCGTGCGCAGCGAATCCACCCCAGCGGAGAAGAACGCGCGGTCCCGCAGTCCGAGGCCGAACGCCGCCCACTCGTCGGAGCGCAGCGTCGACGCGATCGCCGTCTTCGATCCGAGACGGTCGACGGCGGCTTCGAACGGCATGGCTTGCGAGAACGGCATGGCTCAGAGCGGCTGCTTCGTGTCGCTGCCGAAGTACCCGGTCAGGGACGCGTTGACGGGAGACGGATCGAGCGGCGTCGCGGGCTTATCCACCGGCCACTCGGCGCGGGTCAGTTGCTCGAGGCGCTTCTGGTAAAGTTGCTCGGCCGTCTTCTCGTCGTCAGTGAGCGCCTGCAGGAGGCGCGCCTTCATCACGCGAATGATCTTCTGCGCCGCCATCTCGCGGAGGCCCTGCGGAATCGTCGTCGGATCCGTCTCAAGCGGGGTTTGCTGTGCGAACGCGATGCAGCGCCGGATCTCGTCCACGACCATCTGGATCACGCGTGGCGACGGATCGCTCTGCCCTTCGGCAAGCGCCTTGGTGCGCATGGCGGTGACGAGCGCGCCGGCGCGGGCGTCGTTCAGGTCGTCGATCGTGAGAGTGATCCAGGGCATGGGTGGTTCGGTGGTGGGCTCTACAAAGCCGCCCCGCGTCGGACGCGGAGCAGCTCGAAGAACTCACCCGGTCGATCAGGCCGAGGTGATGCGCTGGCCGCTGGCGGCCTGCCCCTTGGCGGCACCGCGCATGTACGCGACGCGCCACACCGCGGCGCCCAGCTTGTGGTCGATGAACCGGACAAGCATCACGGCGATGCCAGTGTCGGGATTTTTGACGATCTGGACCGAGCCGTTCGACGGCACGTCGGGCATCGCCTGCGTGTAGTCGTTCGGCAGACGCGTGCTCAGAGCGAGCGCGTCCGGCGTGCCGGCGAATCCGGTGAGGTTGCCCACCGTCGGGAAGTTCTGCACTTCGATCGGGAGCAGGCCGGCCACCGGCGGCAGCTGGTTCTCGGTGATGATCTCGGCCTTCTGATAGGTCGCGAGCGACACGATCGACGCGTCCTGGCCGAGCTTCTCGTAGTAATCGAGATTCAGCATCGCGAACCGGCCGGCGCGCGGGGCGAACCGGGTCGTGAGCGCCTTCGCGATCGCCGTCATGGTCGGCCGGCCGAAGCCGGCGACGGCCTGCACGGTGCCGTTCGCGAAGTTCGCGGCCGTGATCACCGCCAGCAGCGCGTCGACGAGATCGCCACCGATCGCGACGTGAGCGCCCTCGGTCTGCTCCGCGAAGAGATCGCGGGAGGTCGAACCGAGTTCGTTCGCGTTGAACGCAATCTGCACCGCCTTGTGGCCATCGATCACGACCGGCACGTCCACGGCACTGGCGTCGCTGGTAGCATAGCCGGTGAGAACGTTGTAGTCGGTGACCGTCGGAATCGTCCGCAGACGCGCCTTCACCGTCTGACCGAACGACGCCGCCTCATTCGTGAAATTGGTGGAGATTGCGAAGAGCGCGGGGAACGCACGCTTGAGGAGCGTCAACGACCGCTGGGTGATCAGTTCGCCCGACAGAGTGCCGAGCGAGTTCGCCGCGAGGATCGGGCCCATGCGGAACTCCGAATCGCGGAACAGCGGCGAGACCTCCTTCGCGTAGATCGCGGAACGCGTATCCACATCCTGTTCGGCCTTCAGTTTCTTGAGGCACTCGACGAGGTTATCCTTCGCCTGGACGTGACCGCCCGGCTGGGTGACCGGCGTCAGCAGCGACGTGCCGGGCATGGCGGCGAGGAGATCGGCATTCGCCGGATCGGCCTCGATCAGACCGGTCCACTTCGCCTGGATCGCCGTGTCCTTCGGCGGCAGCGCACCGCGCGCCACGGCGGCGTCAACGGCGGCCTTGGCATCGGTCTTCCGGCGCTCGGTGTCCTTGGCCTGGAGCGCCTGGACCTGCGTCTGCAGGGCGCTGATCTGCTCCTTCGCCTGGATGGCGGAGGTATCGGAGGCGGCAGCCGGTGAGGGCGTGGCGCCCGGAGTCGTATCGGTTTTGTCGGGCATATGCGTATGGTTTTGGTTTGGCGGCTGCGCCGCCGAGAGGGTGTCCTTGGCCCAGATCGGGGCCTGTTTCTTGAACGCGGGAGAGTTCACGAGGCCGCCCATGTTCAACGGCGCGCCGGTGACGCGAGCGGGCTTCCGCTCGTCGACGTAGAACACGGGCGAGAAGGACCGGTAGTCCTTGCCGGCGATCGCGGCGGATCCGGAGCCGCTCCATTCGACCGCGGCATACACGCCGGCGGGCCGGCCGTTGCTGCCGTCTTCCCAGCGAAACGCCTTTGGCCAGGCGCTCGCGTCCTTGTCGTCGTGGTCGAAGTCGAAATACGGCTTCTGCGGAGACGCCGCCATGTGGGCCTCAAGCGTCGCCTGCATGACCGCGGCGGTCTGGGCATCGACCTGGACGGACGTGTTGATCGCCTTGCCGGCCTGCTTGGCGTTGATCGTGTGTACCCCGGCGGGGAACGACATGATCTCTGCTGGCAATTGGTCGCTCTGCGGCAACTCGAGGGCGGGCATGCGCGCCGTGATCGGCTCGGATTTGACGGGTACGTGGTCGGGCATGGGTCAGGGTTTCGAAGCGGTTTCGACGGCAGCGGCGACGGCAGCCGTGCTCGTGGCGTTGGCGATGGCGGTCGCCAGCGGCGACGCGGGGGAGATCCGCCGGAGGGACGCGGGCAGCGACTCCTGCAGGGCACGGCAGGCGGCAGCCCGCTGCTCGGGATCGGAGATCGCGAGCGCAGCCTCGAACTTGTCCAGGACCGGCCCGATCTCGTCGGCGCGGGAAAGGACGATCTCGCGGAGCGCCTTTGCGTCGAACAGGGGTGAAAGTAGCCCCGGATCCTTCGCCGCCACGGCCTTGCACGGGCCTTGCACGGCTTGTTTACGCCCCTTTGGCCCTCCGGCTGGGGTCTTCGTACCCGCCAACGCGTTTAAAGCGATTCCTCGGCCTCCAGCCTTGGTGGCGTTTTTGTCGGCCGAATCGGCCTCGGCGGTATCCTCGGCGATGTCCTCCGGGCTATCCGGGTCTTTCGGATCACCCTCGCCATCTTCGCCGGGAGCCGCTGGGGCGGCGGCGGCGCGGGCCGAGCCGGCTATGACCGCCTCTCCGGCAATGGGCTCGGGGATGCCATGGCGCTCGTAGAACCACGCGCGGGGCATGGCGACGCCCGCTCGGAGCAGGAGTTCGTCGCGCTGGGCCAGCTTCACCGGATCCGGCTCGGCATCGAGATCCGGGACGATCGTCGGCGGTTCCTCGGTGTTGCCCCAGTTGGCGCGCAGCACGGCCGGGACGAGCTGGTAGTTGAGCAAGTTGGCGCACCACTGCGCGGCGTCCTGCAGCCGGTCCGCACGGACGCTCTGCTGCAACCCGGCGGCACCGCCGCCGAGGCCTGCCGCTTGGGCGGCGCCCGAGAGTTCCTGGCCGAGGATCACAAGGTCGCAGGCCTGATTCGCCAGCTCCTGCAGCACGACCTGCGGATTCCCCTGGGCGTTTGTGGCGGCTTCCTTGAACTCAAGCTTCGTGCCGTCCGGGAACGCGCCGTAGCCGCTCGCACCCATGGCCGCCAGCATGTCCCGCAGCACGGCGCCCAGCTCGGGATGATTCTTGTCGAACGTCGCCCAGCGGAAGGGAACCCCGAAGATCTGGGCGGTCGACAGCAACCACTCCCAGCCGAACGTCACACCCGCCCAGAAGGGAGCGAGCACCCGCAGCACGGCCGTCGCAGCCGGCGCACCTGTGCGCGCGTACCAGATACCCACGAGGAAGTGCCCCGGCGGGAAAGGCTGCCACGTTTGTCCGTCGGCGCCTGCCAGCCCAAGCTCGGTGCAATCGGCGTTCCACCCGTATGCACGCGAAGACAGGACATGCGCACAGCGCGGCACGAGCGCACCCGGCAACTGCTGCCACTGCACCTCCAGGACCGACACACCTTTACCAAACGCATCCAGCCCGTGAAACAGCGTGTCTTCGAACCCCAGCTCCAGCGTGCCTGGACGCGGCCACCACTGGCGCATGGACTTCTCGACCAGGGCCGCCTTGTCCTTCGCGGTGGTCGTCGGCGTCGTGCCACGGTCCGCGTATGGCTGCACGGCATACGTTGCCCGCGCGGCGGCCCGGCGCAGTTCGGAGAGGTTCTTTGCGAGCCGGGGCCACGTGTCCTCCATCATCGCGAACAGCTCCCATTGCGCCTGGATGCTGCCCTGGGCGGCCTGCTCCAGCGTCATGCGCACCTCGGCGGGAGACATGCGGCGGGTCGCGAAGAAGTTGCCGTAGAACTCTCCGGCGGACGGGACCGACACCGGCGCGGAAATCAGGCCGACGCCGAGTTTGCGCGCTGCCGCCTGGACGAACTTGGCAAGGATGGGTGATTTCATAGCCGGATCTCCGGACGTGGGAACAAGGCCCCGTTGGGCCGGCCGAGCTGAACCGCGGCGAGAGTTGCCGCCGTGAATGCACCGTCGCTCACGCCGCCCGAAGCGGCACGCAGCGCCAGCGCGAGGGCCGTGCAGCGATCGCTGTGGCCATCGTCGGAGTGCGGCGCGCGGTAAGTCACATCGCCGCTGCCGGTCACGATCCGCTGCATGGCGTGCAGATCTTCCCGGACAGCCCGGTTGACCGGCACCCGCAGCCGGCGCTGCTCGAAGGCGACCTTCAGCGCCGGGAACAGCTCGCGCTTCAGCGCGGGCGTGAACGTGCACAGCTCGATCTTCCCGAACTTGTCCTCGGATGGTTTGTACTCGCCGAAACGCTCGACCAGCAGATCGCCGAGGCCGATGCCTGGGCCCGTGTAGTCGACGCACACGCGGGTGGCTGACTCGATCTTCGGCGCCATCGCGTTGAACTGCGCCGGCGTGCTCATCTTCCGAAACTCCTCGATCTCGCGGGTCTGCAGCACGTCGCCGACGCGCTCGATCGTCCACGGCACCGAGAGATCCTTCTTCCGTGCGAAGTCCCAGCCGATGAACACCGGCCGGCGAGCGGCAGACTCCCAGAAGTCGGGGCCGATCGTCGTCGTCGCCTCGGTACTCTCGCAGGTGGCGATCAACTCGTAAGGGAGGAGCACCGTCGCCTGATCGAGGAACAGGCACTCGAACTCCTGAGCCCAGCCGTCGGCGTCGTCGAGCGCTTCGCGGATCTGCTCGATATCGACGGGCAGCCCCATCAGCACCGCGTGATAGATGGTGACGAGCCGGCGGGACCAGCGCATGCGCTTGTCCTCCTTCGTCCAGATGCGATGCATCGCGCCGCCAAAACCGTTCGGCGTCGTCTTGAGCCGCACCTTCTTCTCGCCGCCTCGGAGAGGATTCGTGATCGAGGGCAGGATCGCGCGCCACGTGGCTTCCGCGTTCTCGAAGAAGTCGAACTCCGTGAGGTAGATGTTCGCGCTCCGGCCGCGCACGGTGTCGGGCTTGCCGGGCACGGCGCGCACGCGCGACCGGTTGCTGTAGACGATCTCCGCGCTCTTCAGCAGCGCCTCGGGATGCAGCCCCTCGCGCTTGATGTCGTAGCTCTCGATCGCCAGCCCGAACGCCTCGGCCCAGATCTTGCCCTGGTCGAGCGAGTCGGTCGATTGGCGCTCCGACGGCGCCGCGATCATCCAATCGGTGCCCGGCCGGCGCAGGCAGTCCTCGGCGATCTCGCCCTGGCCTGTGAAGTCCTTGCCCGTCTGGCGCGCCTGCAGCTCGGCCTTGAACCGGCTCTCGTCGTGGAAGCTCGCGAACTGGTATTCGAGCAGGAGTGAGCGCGGATCCTTCTTCGGGTACGGATTCACCCAGCCGCTGTGCGTCTTGCCCAGCGCATGCTTGGCCGCCAGTTCGCGAAGCGTCGCGAGATCGGCGCTCCAGAGCGGATCGGAAAGAGCCGCAGCCTGAGCCGCCGCCACACTGCCCCGCAGCTTTTCGAAGGCGTCTTTGCGTCGGTCGGCCATTATTACATCCGGAACAGCGCGCGCATCTGGGCGGCCTGCTCCTCCTCCGAGATCTCGTGGTTGTTGACGATCGCCGTCGCCTTGTCCGCCAACGCAGCCTTGGCCTCGAGCAGCTTCACCTTCCGGTCGTCGAGTGCCAGGCGCTCCTTCGCGATGGTGGTCTTCGCCGAGTCGCCGATCAGTTTGAACAGCGCACGCGCCGTCTTGAGGTCGGGCTGCGGGGAGGTGAGCGCCTCGAACGCGAGCTGCTTCGCCCGCTTGATCGAGGCGGCGTCGAACTTCCCTTCCATCAGCGAGGCGAAGTTCTCCGCCTCGCCATGCGCCCGCGCGTATTTCCACGGCGCCGCAAACCGCGAATAGAAGGATTGCAATGCCGAGGCCGTCGTGGAGACGCCGAACTGATCCTGCACGCGCGTGCGTGCCTCCGCATAGGTGACGTTCTCGATCGTCAGCCACTCCGCGAGCAGCTCCTGCTGCTCCGGCGTGAGCGCATCGAGTTTCGAATCGCCGCGTGGTTTCTTGTTCATGCGACATTCGGCAAAGGATTCAGCCGGCCGGCAGCTTGGTCGGGCGCGCAAGCACCCGGCGTATCGCTTACACGGCGGAGAACGCGCGAGAGCGCGAAGAGAACCGTGGGCCACGCTCGGGCACCGGCCGGCTGGGTAACGCCGTAGCCAAAGATCGCACGCCGCGCAGGGACTACGGAGGTGTGCCGAAGGCATGGGGTACGCACCCCTGCGCACGCGCAACGCGTGCGTCCGTTTGCGGCTGGCGACGTGCAAAATGGATTCACGCGAGCCCCTCCTCCTGGAGCGCGGACAGACCCAAGGCAGTGATCCGCCAGCGGGTGCCGCTCAGGGTCGCTTCGACCGGGGTCGTGAAACTGCGATCGGCGAGATCGCGGAGGGCGCTCTCAAGCTGGGGGACGCTCAGGCTCCGGTGCCGCCCGCGCCGCAGGTCAACCAGGAGGTTGTCGAGCGGGAGGCCAAACTTGTCCGCCCCTTTGAGCGCGAGGAGAATGTCGATCAGCAGCGTCGTCATGATTTGGAGCTGTGGAGCTGCTGCGTCTCGCGCAGGAGCTGGATCGTGCGCATCGGCACGGCGTCGATGCGCTGTTCGGTCGCCGAAATCTGCCGCTTCAGATCCGCGAGGTCCTTGCTCTGGGCGTGGTTGTCCGTGCTGATCGCCGAGATGTCGCTCTGCATCTTCGAGATCTCCTCGTGCATCTTCTTGCGCGACCCGCGCTCGCGCCCGAGTTCGGTATCGAGCTTTTCGGCGAGCTGAGCGTGTTCGGTCTTCGTCGCGTAAGTCTGATGCGAGGGCGGGGTCTCCCGGAAACGGTCCGTGAACTTGAGCACCTGATTGATGCCTCCGATCGCGCAGAACACCGCGAGCGCGAGCCAGCCGATCGCCTGGGCGGAATCGGGCGCGGGCATCTGGGCGAAAAGGGGGAGCGCAGTCATCGGCGTTCGAGTTGGTATTCGAGCTGGTTGATCGTCTTCATCGCATCGCGGCACCACTCGGGCGCAGCGGCTTTGGCAGCGGGAAAATCGGGGCGCGCGGCGAGCCGTGCCGCGTTGTCGAGGCGCACGGTCTGGCAACCGCCGAAGAGCAACGCCGCGCAGACGAGCAAGCGTTTCATCGGGAGCCTCCGTCGATCGCGGCATCGACGGCCGCGTCTTTCGCGACGAGCCGAGCCGCAGCCTCCCGCTCCCGATCCTTGTCCCGCTCCGCGACGACCTGCCGGAGCAGGCTGTCGAGAGCGGGCAGCGCACGCGCGAGCGCCAGCAGGATCGAGAGCAGCGAGGACATCGGATGGGCGCGTGATCGGATTACGGAGTAATGGGGTCAGCCCTGGGGCGCGGCAGGCGTGTCGGCCGGCTTCACGGCCGGGCTGGTCGAAACCTTGATCGAGCCGAGGTAGTCGAGGAGCCACGCGGCGATCTTGTAGGCGGTCGACGTCTCCACCTTGGCCAGCGCGGCGTCGTCGGTCTGCGATGCAGTGGACTTCACGTACGCCTGCACGACCGACATCACCGGTTTGAAGATCAGCCGCATCGTCGCGATGATCGTGAGGACCGTGACCAGCCACGGATGCGAGCTGGCGAACGAGACGATGAACGGCGTGGCCACCGCGGCGGCCGTGTCGAGCGTGGCGCTTGTCACCGCCGACGTGCTGGCAGCGACGGCGGTATCGGCTTGGGCCGGCGCGATGAAAACGCAGAGCAGGCCGACGAGGAACGCGAAGAAGATCGCGGAGAGTAGGACCGAACGAAACGTACGGGTGTTGTTCATGGCAGAAATCAGAGCAGCCGCCCGTTGCCCGGCTTCGTGAGCGGTAGGCGCGCCGCCGCAGGGCTGCGGTCCGCCGGTGCAGCGGTGGTGCAGGCCTTGTGCGCGCGGCGTACGGCATTGGTGACGGCGGCGCGAAACGCGGCGTCGCCCAGGAGCGCCTCGGTGATCGACTCGGGATCAGCGACGACGGCCATCGTGCCGGCCGGTACCAGTTCGAGCCCGAGGGGCTTGGCGAGATCGCAGACGATCTTGCGCCACTGCGTCGTCGACGCGGTGAGGTGTGCCCACTCGCCGACCGACGTCAGAACGGGCAGCGCGATCGCTCCCGCGTTGACGAGCGGGTCCTTATTGGAGAGAAGCGGCGTTGTCCGGGGCGGCACAGTGCGCCCAGATTATCAGCCGCCCCGAGGGACGTCACCCCGTCCATTCCGTCCAGTGCGTCCGTTCCCCAAATTTCCACAGACCGTGGAAATTTGCCGATCTACGCGTGAGACTCGGCCCCGGCGCCCGGCGAATCAGCGATAGTGCGGACTCGTGAACCAGCGCACCAAAGTCCCTTCGTGGAAATAGAGATCGGTACGCATGGCATCGCCGTAGTGGGAATACCACTCGTCGGATCCACCGACACCATCGCTCGCCTGCTCTCTACGGATATCCCCGATAGCAGCACGGGCCTGATCCCACCGCATCCCGACCACCAGCACTCCAGCGCGGATGGCTGCAGCGATCTCCGGCGAAGATGTAGCGATCACTTCGGCTTTTTCGTTCGCCGCTTCAGTCGCCTTCGCTCGAGCCGCATCGTCCACAGCCTTTTGGCGCGCTGCTAATTCGCGGTTAACCTCGGCGACCATGCGATCCGTCGACTGCTGTATCTCCTCCCGTGTGGCATGATGCGTTGCGGTCTCCCTGGTGACACAGCCACTGATGACGATTGCGAGAGCGGGCAGGAGGGTGGCTAGAGTCTTCATGATGGGACTTTCACAAACGTGGGTTGATCTGCAGCGGACGATTGGCGTGCCGGACATCCTCCGCGATAAGGGCCTCGATCAACGCATTCAGCGCGACGCCTGATGCGCCCACTGTGGGAGCAACGACCTGCCAGACCGTAGGCCGGATCGAGCAGGGCACGTGGACTCTGGCCAGCGTATCCACCTCGCCGATCCGATCGACGCGCCGTGGGGCTTGGGCGTAGTTCCACAGCAGGGCCCCTACGTAAGTGCTCAGCGGCAATGCCAGCGATCGCGCCCGATCCTGGGCAGCAGCCGCAATGCCCGGAAGTAACCGCAGGGGAGTCTTTCGCGCGTAACCCACCCTCAGAAGCATCTTCCGGGCACGAACCGAAACAATGGTACGCCCGCACTACCGAGTAGTGTTTTGGTGCCCTAAGTGGCCCCCTGCTATCTCTTGTAGTGAACATTTCAGTACGCCGCCCCAACCCCGCGCAGCACTCTGGCGTGGTCCACTTCACCCCAAGTCACAGCGCACGCCTTCGGCGCGAGCTTCGCTCCTGCAAAACGCGCCTGGAGATCGCGCGCTTCGCGTGGCGTCTCCTGCTGCAGGCTGAGCGCACTGCAGATGGGATCCCGTGTGATTTCTGTCAGCTGAAACATACTACCCTTTGCCAACACTCCGGCTCTTTTCCTGAGGAGTGACGCTATCAGTCTCCCGCAATTGGTCCTCGAGCGCCTGACGTAACGCTTCATCGTGGATATCCTCCGTCGTCCAATGTGTCGGTGGGCGGAGGTGCTGCTCGATTTGCTCGCGGAGATATCCGAGCCGGAGGACGTCTCCGCCGGCGGCACGGATCGCCTCATCGATCTTCCGGCGGATGTCGGCCTCGACGATAACGGACTGCGGTACGCTCGTGCCATATACCGCCTGCGATGGCTCTCCAACGGAGGCAGCCAAACTCGTCGCCAGCTCTGGAATTGAACTAACGGACAATCCGCGACGGTTCATGAGTTCAAGGGCGCGGATGTGCAACTCCGCGGAGATCGGCCGCCGGCCACTCATCACTTTCGAAAGCCACTCCGGGCTGCAGCGCAGCTCCTGCGCAAACTCATAGCCCTTTAGCTTGAGAGCCCTCTGCAGTTTTTCGAAACCGTCTCTCCGTTGGTCCAGATGGTTCAAGATTTTGGCCTGTGGATCAATTTTAGTCTTGAACTTGTGGTTCAAGTTTTTGAACTTCGCGCCACCAAATGACCAAGCGGCAGACAAAGCAAGCATCATTTCGGCTCTGGGCGGCCCGTAAGAAGAAGGGCCTCAAGCTGCGCGACCTTGCCAAAATGGTGGGCCACGACACGGCGGTCGTGTCGAAGGCCATCAACTACGAGATGTATCCTCGCGTCCGCGCGAAGATCGAGGAGGTGCTCTGTGCCTAGCGAGAGCGCCATACTGATCACGGCCAAGGCCGCGTATCGCAGCTTCTCGAAGCTGTCGCACGACGAGAAGGTCGCTGTGCTCGAGATCCTGACCGAGTGCCTACCGAGTCCCGCCGACGAGATCGCGGGCGCACAACTGTACCACCTGCGGTGCGGCGATAAGGCGCAGCTGCAGCTCGAATCGATCATCTGCCAGTTGCCCCAAGACCACGTCTGACGCCATGCCCGAGCAGCTCCAGTTCCCGTTCCCGAGCCTCGACTTCCCCGGTCGCACGACGCTGACCGCAGCGGAGATCGCGGCGCGACTCGGCTGGGACGAGAAGCACGTTCGGGACCTCATCACCGAGGGTGAACTGCCGGGCATCGACGGGAAGGGCAAAGGTGCCTCGCGCGGATCGTACCGCGTGCCGGCGGAATCCTACCGCGACTTCATCACGGCCCGCATCACCGGCCAGCGCCGGATCGAACTGCTGCGCCACCTGCCGAAGCCGGTGCTCCGCGAGCTGGTCCGCGAGCTGAACGAATTTCTGAAAAACTGAATCTCCATGGCTAAAGGTACCAGCACCGAAAAACCCAAGACCGCTTTGCTCGTGCTCAATGGCACGAGTGCCCTGATCACTGACAAACGGGAACTCGCCCAGTTTCAGGACCGCACGGCAAAGCAGATCGCGATCATCTTCAAAACGGAAAACGAGAATGTGCTTCGCCGCATCTTCGTCGGTCTCGCGCTGTGGCGAATCAAAGCCTCCCTCAGGCATGGCGAATTCGGTCCCTGGCTGAAGAAGCACGTTAACGCGGGCCACTCGCACGTGAATCACATGATGCGGGCAGCGCGCGTGTTTGTTGAGAACGCGCGGATCGCCCAGCCCGACGTGCTTCGCCTCGCCGATGGTGAACTCGCCGTCGAAGTAAGGGGCCGCGATGCCGAGACGCGGAAGCTTGTCTCCGCCGCGACGAAGTTCGTCGGCGACCTTAGCTGGGGCGAGCTGCTGGAGACGTACGGCATCCGCGACGCTGGAAAGGTCGGCGGCGCACGCACGGCCGCGAAGGATGCGTCGCCCGACACGCCGAACGAGGAACAGCTCTACCTCTTCGCCCGAGACGAGATTGGCGGGCTGCTGAACCAGGCCGAAACGCTCCTCGTGAAGGAGAACCGGCTGCAATTCCTCGCCAAGCATCCGGAGGAAGTCCGCGGCGTCGTCGAGAGTCTCCGCACCCTGGCCGACAAGGTAGAGGCAGCAGCCAAGCCGCTGCTCACCGCAGCACCGAAAGCCTGACCCCTGCACCCCATGAGCACGTCGCTTGTTCCCACCCTTTCCAGCGAAACAATCACGCTCCCGACCGGCCCGCGGTTCTCAATTCCGCTCGACGATCTCGCCGAGTTTTCGGCGCTGGCCGAAGCGCGACGCACCGAGGTGCGTTTCACGCTGCAGCTGCTGGAGCGACTGCACGCGCTGCGCGGCGAGGGCAATATCACGACCGCCGCGCAGGTGATCGCCGCGAACCACCGCCACCAAATGCGCGGCTGCTCGGCGTCGTCGCTGCTCCGGAAGTATTACCTCTATCTCGGTTCGGTCACCGAGGTCCGGCCACAGGGCGACTGGCGCTGCCTCGTGGCGCAGTACAAAGGGCCGTCGTTTCTCTCCGCGAAGCAGCAAACCGCGTTCGACGAGTTCGTGAAGCAGCTTGCGGAAGACAACCACCGCAGCATGGCCGAGGCGTGGGAGCTGCTCCGCACCGAGATCTGGCCCAGCGGCAAACCGATCCCAGGCTACGGAAGCTGGATCGATCATTGGGTCCGCACCAAGCCGACCGAGCCGTTGCCGAAGTGCTGCCCGCGCGGGTTCTTCCCGATCGGCTGGAGCAAGCGCAACCTGTACCGCAAGGCGCCGAACAAGGGCGCCCGCGTGCTCTTCCAGCGTGGCATCGCCGCCGCGAAGCGGTACTTCCCAAGCATCACGCGCGATCCGTCGCAGCTGCGACCGCTCGAGCTGATCGCGATCGACGATTTCAATCTCGACACGCTTTGCGTGTTCCCCGGCGACTCGAAGACGCCGCCGCAGATCGCGCCGGTCGCTGGCCTGCTCGCTAAGGATGTCGCGACGCGCCGGAATCTCGTCTGGGGCATCGGTGCCCAGGTCCAGCGCGACGAACGCATGCCCGACGGCAGCGTGCGCAAGGTGCGGTGCGGTATTCGCCGCGTCGACGTGCAGACACTGCTGCACGCCCTCTTCGCAAAGTTCGGTCTGCCGGACTACCCGGTCACGATCCTCTGCGAGAACGCAACCGCCTCGATCTCGGCCGAGCTTGAACTCGCGCTCTCGACGCTGTTCGAAGGACGCGTGCGCGTCGAACGCACCGGGCTGATCAATCATCGCCTGCTCACGAACGGCTTCTGCGAAAAGGGCGGCAAGCCGTGGGAGAAGGGCTGGATCGAGTCCGCGTTCAACTCGCTCTGGAACAAGCTCGGTGCGATGCCCGGATACAAGGGCAACAACCAGCGCCTGCACTCGCCCGCCGGCCTGGACGATGCGATCCGCTACACGAATGTCCTGATCGGCCAGGGTGACGGAAAGCTGAACCTCCCGCCCGAGAAGATCGCGCTGCTGCGCCTGCCGTTCCCATCGCCCGAGGCGGTCGAGCGCGCGTTTGCCTGGGCGTGCAATGCGTACGACACCCGGACCGACCACAAGTACATCGGGTTCGATCAGGTCACCGAGTTCTGCCTGACCGAAGGCTCCGAGCCCCGTCCGTTCTCCGAACTGGCTCTCGTGCCCGTCGCGCAACAGGCGAGCCTCACCATCACGCAGCGGCCCGAGGCTCCGATCGAGCGCTGGCAGCGGCTCGCGGCGACTGCGCACTTTCGGCCGATTCCGCCGGCGATGCTGGCCCTCCTGCTGCTCACGCCGAAGAAGGTCACGTACCGGAATCACCAGATCACCTTCGCGCACGACAAGATCGGATACACGTACGTCGACGAGTCCGGTACGATCCTCGGTGGCGTCACCGATGGCGCCGAGTTTCTCGGCTACCTCGACACGGCCGCGCCCGAGCAGCTGCACCTGACCGACACGAAGGGCGCATACGTCGGCACCCTGAACCGCCTTGGCGGTAAGAAGGGCGCGATCGACATCCGCGACAAGGACGCGCTGCAGAAGGCGAGCGCCGTCACGGCGACGATCCTGAACCGCGCCGTCGCCGAGCTGCGCGAGCGCCACTCCGAGCAGGACCAGCAGCTCGCGCTCGACAAGGCTCACAACGACGCGATTCGGCAGGAGCACGTCGCCGCAACGGGCGGGCTCTCATCCGCCGAGAAGATCGCGCTGGCGGCCGGCGAGAACCGGGCGCGGGCGATCCAGTCCGCCGCCGCTGCCAAACGCGCCGAGCGCGGGATCTCCGCGCAAGCCGCCAGCAACGCCCTTGCAGACCTTCTGCCGGAATCCTGACCGGCAGCCACTCTCAACCATCAACCCCCAACCGGAAGAAACCATGTCCAGCATCGAAAACACCACCTCCGCCACTGCGAGCAGTGACGTCACCGACGCCACTCCTGCCGACACCACCGAGTGGGACGGCACCAATCTGGCCGGCGACGTCGTCGCCAACGGGATCCGCAAGAACAAGCCCGAGTATCACGAGGACCTGTTCTGGTTCTACCGCTACAGCGGCGAGAAGAAGATGAGCCAAGTCGAGTCGGCGACGCTCCTCGGCGTCGACGGTGGCACCTACTCGAAGGTGCTCCGCGGCGAGTACAAGAACGCCGCCGGTCTGATCCTGCCGCCGCCCGCGAAGATGGTCTCGCGCATCCGCGTGATCCGCGAGCAGGAGCGGGAGGACGCCGAGAAGCGGATTAAGGGCCGGGTGATGACGCCGACCGTCGGCGAGATCCACGCGGTATGCCGGAAGGTCTGGAACGATCGCACCATCGGCTTCGTGTTCGGCGAGTCGCACGTCGGCAAGACCGAGGGCCTGAAGTGGTTTCGCGACGAGAACAACCACGGCGCGACGATCTACGTCGACCTGCAGGGTGTCGCCGGCGTGCAGGACATCTTTCGCACGTTCGCCCGCGCGCTGCGGATCAGCCCAAACGTCTCGCCCACGAAACTCCGCCCGCGCGTGCTCGCGGCGATCGACCAGACGAACCTCGTGATCGTCGACGAGTTTCACCATATCACCTACGCGTACCAGAAGGGCGGTGCGATCAAGATGGTGAACGCTCTGAAGGAGATCAAAGACCGCACTGGCTGCGCGATGGTGATCTGCTCGACGAACGTCGGCCGCGAGGAGTTCGACGAGGGTAAGGGCCACGAGGCGAAGCTGCTGAAGCAGCTCTGGCGCCGCGGCACGATCAAGCTGCAGTTGCCGGATGCGCTGCGCGTGGGTGACGTGCGCGCGTTCGCCATCGCGTACGGCCTGGACTTCCCGGCCGCGCCCGAACAGGCCGACGACACCTGGAAGAACCTCAACGCCAACCACCCGAATTTCCTCGGGCTGAAGGTCAGTGAGCGGATCGCGTACGAGGCCGGCGTGAAGCACCTCGTGTGCGTGTTCCAAGACGGGAACATCATCGCCGGGAAGAAGCGCCGCGAACTCCGGTGGGACGACGTCATCGCCGCCCAGGCCAAGTACGACGCGCTGAGCGCCCGCAAGGCCGTCTGAGGAGGGCACCACGATGAACAAACCGAATAGTCGCGCCGCCCACGGCCGTTGTCGCCGGATTTACCACGTTCTCGTTATGGGCCCTGGGTGCCGCTTCGAGAACTGGCCCGGTTACGAGATTCACTCCACTGCGCGCATCCGCGCTTTCACTATCGACTACTTCCGCCGCTGGTTCGGCCGAATTCCGGACGATCGTCTGCGCACTTGGCACAAAGACGGATTCATGGCCGAGGCTTGCTGCCGGCGAGGCCTCCGCGTCCAGGTCGAGCAGGTAAACTACAGCGTTATCCGTCCAGTCAAGGCGCCGCGCTACCGTGACTCGCGTGCGCTGGCAATCCACCTGGGCGAAAGGAGGGCGGCATGATCACCGCGTTCATCATCACCGCCTGCCTGCTCGTGCTGGCGATCGTTGTGCTGTTGCTGGACGCCGCTGCTGTCCGGGCTCAACGCGACGCCGCAAGCGCGAAACTGGCCTCAACGGAGGCGTGGTTCAGCAGCAACCTGCTCGTGCTCCGGCTGCATCTCGCGCCCGTGTCACCGGAGGTGTGGGGCATCGCCGCCGCTCTTGATCGAGCATTTCGGGACCGCACAGCGATCGACTTGGCTGCGCTGCATCGGGATCTCTATCGCGCCCAGCGCCGCCACGACGCCGACCTACTGCGCAACGCGTCCCAGTTGATCCGAACCGAGAACTACCGCCACGGAGGTCGCTCGTGAGCGCTGCCACCCACATCGCGACGGCGACGTTTGGCTGCGGGATCGTGCCGATCCTCCTCCGCAAAGCGCAGTACGCCGACGCCCTGACGTACGTGACCCAGATCCGAGCTGAGATCATCAAGGCTCAGCGCTGCGCGAAAACCCCAACCGCGACGCTGAAGCCCCTTCGCGTCACCTCCGCAAAATGATCCAGGTACAACTGCGCAACGGCCACGCCGCGGTCGTGCTCGGCTTTGTCGATGCACGGCCATTCGCCCTCCAAGGGAACACAGAGGAGGGCAACCTCGAACTCTGGAAATCCGGCGGCGCGTGGCGCGAGGACGGATCTCCCCATCCGCTCGACATCGTAGCCGTCGTGACCACCGGCGGCCAACTCGTGCCCATCGAAAAGACCTACTTCCAGAAATGAACAACCGCGCCCTGAGCTTGCACGGCATCTCCATCGCACGCGCCCCGCGCGTGTACTCCACCCAGTCGCTCATCCTCGTCGGCGCTGCTCTCTACGCCGCCGGATTCGCCACGGCGATCTGGACGCTCGGCATCATCATCACCGCCCGCTGAATCTATGATCACCATCGAACAACTCTCGATCGCCCAGATCGACGATCTCGCCAAAACGTATGCCGCTGCCCGCAAGGTGCTCGGCGACCGAGTCAACGAACTCGAGACGGACATCGCCGCCGTCCAGAAACGGCGCATCGCCGGAATCAAGGCTGCCGCTGCGACCGCGGCCGACGCGCAGGCGCGGCTTCGCGGCGCGATCGAGTCCTCTCCCGGCCTGTTCCAGAAGCCGAAGACGTTCTGCCTGCACGGCATCACCGTGGGGTATCGGAAGGGCTCCGGGAAGGTCGAGTGGGACGACAACGCCAAAGTCGTAGCGTTGATCCGGAAGCATCTGCCCGAGCAGGCGGAGGTCCTGATCATCGTCGAGGAGAAGCCGTCGGCCGACGCGCTGAAGAACCTCGACACGCGAGACCTCGCGCGGATCGGCGCCCGCATCGAAACGACCGGCGAGATGGTCGTGATCAAGGCGGCGGACACGGCCGTCGACAAGCTGGTGGCGAAGATCCTGAAGGAAGGCGCGAAAGCGTCGGATGAGGCCTGAGGTGCCGGAAGATGTCGGTCTTGGTCAACAGCTACTTCTCGGGAACCGGTCTGATGGAGATCGGACTGCAGCGCGCTGGACTGACGCTGCAGCAAAGCTTCGAGATCGATCCTGTCTGCGTTGAGAATCATCGCGCGAATTTCGACCACGAGATTCGCGCGTGCGACCTTCGCGCAAAGCTAGTACGCGACGAGAAACCCTGCCACGTGAAGGTGGCCACGTACCCGTGTAACAAGTATTCCAAGAGCGCCGACCTGCATGGCACGCGCACAGGCGACGATCTCTTCCTTCACTTCTTCCGGAATCTCGCGATCGAACCGCCCGAGGTGTACGTCGTCGAGAACGTGCCTGGAATGCGGAAGTTCCCGGTCGTCATGGAGGCGATGACGCGCCTCCCCGGATACTACGTTCACGTTGAGTGCCCGGTGCAGTCCGAACTCTGGCTTCCGCAACGCCGAGACCGGCTGATCATTATCGGATCACGCCGCCCATTCGCATGGCGTGCGCCAGAGTCCACGCGGCGCGTTCACCTGAGTGAGATCGTCGAGCGCGACCCGGACGTCCACATCCCGCGGAACGTCATCTCACGGTTACGCGGAAAGTACCGCGATCGCCCGATCATCAGTGATCCGGACCGCGATGATCTGGCCCCAACCTGCGTCGCGCACTATCATAAGGACCGCGGCACGCGCCTCGTGGCTGATCGTCGCTTCAAATACGGCGCGCGACCGTACACGGTCCGTGAGTACGCACGCCTGCAGGGGATTCCGGACGCGTTCACCTTCCGTTGCAGCGAAGCCCACGCATACCGAATGATCGGACTGGGCGTGAGTGTACCTGTCGGCGAGTGGATCGGACGCGAAATTGCGAGGTACTTCGGCCTGTGAACGCGGCACAGCTCAAACTCTACTGGTGGCAGTTTGCCTCCGTGCGCGCGTACTACCGCGGCCGGGGGCTGACCGCCGACCAGATCGAGGAGCGACGCAAGGCGATCCACCGGAAGGCGCTCGGCTCCGACAAGTCAGCCACGACTCTGACGTCGGCTGAGTTCGACAAGGTCAAGGCCGCCTTCCGCGCCATCTGGGACGGATCGAATCTCGACGCCCAGCTCGAGTTCGTCGGCGAGGCTGACGAGCGGAAGCAATCGCTGCTCGATCGCTGCTTCGATCAGGTGACGACCATGCACGCGCTTGGCGACGACCGGCTGCGCGATGACGCGGCCCGCGAAGGGTACATCGGCGGCACCGCGCGGAATGTGGTTAAGAAGGATATTGCTGACTGCTCGGAACGGGAACTGGCCGTCGTGCTCGGCTGCCTCGAACGCCGGGTCGGCGTCCTGCGCCGGCGTAATCCCGAGGCGGCAGCCGCACTCGACGCCAAGCGAAACCAGGAGGCCTTTTGAAGAGCATCGGCCAGATACTCGCGTCTGACGCGACCGCCCAGCCGGCACCCAAGCACGACGCCGATCAGTCGCGCGTCTTCAAGGTGACGCTCGCGATCATGGCGTTCGACGAGATCGAGGTTCGAGCGGTGACCGTTGCCCAGGCGTTTTCCCTCGCCGAGCAGCAGGCGAAGAGCGCCCGCCGGAAGATCAAGACCACTCCGTTCGCGATCCGCGCCCACGTTCAGCAGCTCGCCGATCCACGCGACCCGAGCAAAGGGACCGTCTGGGTCGAACGGGCCAAGTGACTAAACCGCCGTCGATGCCGCGAGCTAACACCTATGACCGAAAACGAACACCTGCTAGAGATCGTAGCCGAAGAATGCGTCGAGGTCGCACAACGCATTTCGAAGGCTCTTCGCTTCGGGACGTCCGAGATCCAACCGAACCAGCCATACACGAACGCCGAACGGGTCATGCATGAGTACGCCGACCTGATCGCTATTGTCGAGATGTGCCAGGGCCGCAGCCTACTTCCCGACGTCGAGCGCTGGCGTATCGAGGAGAAGAAGGCGAAGATTGACCGCTTCCTCCAATACGCCCGCCAGTGCGGAACCGTTACTGAGGCCGTCCAGGCGACGAACGCGGCGAACCGAGCACCCTTGGATCAAGGCTGCTCACAGGGGATTTCGTTGACCGCTGCACAGACAGCTGAGCGGCCTTCAGGTGTTTGATCGCGTCCCCAACGTGGTTTTTCGCGATCAGAACTTCAGCGGCAGAGAAGCTTTGGCCGGCTTGGTTCAGCTTATCGAAGAGACCAGCGAGACTCTCCATAACACTTTCGGCTTTGCGAATATCTTCAGCGATGCGGGGGAGTTTTTGGGGCATGCCGAGATTGTATCAACCCGTGCTGCGTCCAACCAGTCTTCTATTGAACTCCCATTTTCGGCTCTCGCGCTCCGCGATCTGCAGACCGAGCCAAGCCGTAGAGAAAAGCTGTCCCGTCGTGAACGTAATGGCCACGACCAACCAAGGCGTAAGTGCCTCCCGTGTACCCAGCCAAATGAGTGAGGTCGCATTGTTTACCGCCAGAGGACCCGTCCGCAACGACAACGAGCGGCGCTAAATGCCCAATGGTCGAAGCGCTCGAACTCCCCCTGAAGCTTCCTGAGCCGGAAATTCGCCCGGAGCAGATCGAGCAGCTCGTCGGCGTGCTCTCGAAGGCCGAGGAGCACCGGGCCTCACTTCCAAGCGCCGGCCGCAGGAAGCCCTCAGCGGGGTGGCTGACGGCAATCGAGATCGCCACAGTGATGGGCGACGATACGACCGACCGCGACGTCCGGGCCATCGCCAGCGCCGCCTGCCCAGTCGTTGTCAGTTATCCCGGTAGTCCTGGCTACAAGCTCTGGAGCCTCTGCACCGTCGCCGAGATCGACCATTGTATCGACGCGTTCGAAGCGCAGGCCCGTGATATGATGAAACGCGCCGTGCTTTACCGGCAGGCCTACCATCGCCGGTTCCGCGGTGCCCCCGCTTCCGATGGACGTTTTTAACGGATTCCTCGACGCGCGCGACGATCGCGCCCAGCACACGGACTCCGAACTGCTCGTGTGGCTGAACCATGGCGTCGCGCCTGAAGTTCGTCTGTTGAAATTCGACGCGTGGGTGAGTCGGGAGCTGGCCAAGCGGGTCGACTGGACCTGGGCAGGTGCGGCGAAAGCGAAGCGGATCGAGCAATGCCGGGTGTGCCTCGAAGGCATGGTGCTGGATCTGTGGCGGCGCGGCTGGATGCTCGACGGCAAGCGGCTTGCCCGGCGGATCGAGGAACTGCTCGACACCGTCGCGAAGTACCAGCGAACGGGGAACGTCCGGGACTTCTGGGCCTATTTTCAGGCGGCGGTGAACCGCTACGTGGGTCTGAACGCGGAAGAGATCCGGGAAGAGGCGATGAGGGCAGGCGCTCACGTCGGGCAGGTGCTCGCTGCCCTCGGGGTCAATCGACCGGCCAGCGGTCCTTCGTTGCCCGAGCTGGTCGCCCAGCGGGCCGACGAGGTCGCGAAGGCCAAAGAGGTATCCCTTCGGCAACGCATGGCCCGCGCACGCGCCCGGCAGGCGGCTTGCAGGGCCGATGCAGATCAGCCACGCTTGTTCTAACCCCATGGACAACATCGAACGCTTCAACCGCACCGCGGCAGCGCTTTTCAAGTGCCTGTACGAGTCCTTTCCGACCCCGATTGTTAGGTTCGACTCTGAGTCGCTCTGTGAGGCTGCCGGCGTTCCGCGCACTGCCGACGCAAGGTCGATGATTTGTGAAACCGGGGCCACTGTGAAGTGGCTCGCCGACGAGGGATTCGTTCGTTATAACGAGACCAACAGGCCTTCGGGTTTTACGATGGTCGTTTTAACCCACAAGGGACTCGTCGCGATGAACCGCGTCCCCGACGCAGTGACTCCAACCGAGACGGTGGGCGAGCGGCTGAAGCAACTTGGCCGAGAAGCATCCACCCAGACGGTCGCGCATCTGGTTCAGACGGCGCTGACGTTAGGCGTGGCGGCAGTCGCACGCGCAGGTGGCTATTGATCGCGGCCGGTCAGGCGAATCCTTATCAAACCTCTGTCATTTCGGCGGGTTTCGGCAGATTTCTTCTCAAACTCCGCCCAGCGCGCTGATTTTTCGTAAGTCGCTGATTTTCGACTTCGTTCGGGCTGATTCGCCCTGATCGCGCTGATTCTCAAAGCCCACGGCAATCCTCAGCAAATGGCGGCGGCCGGGAAGCGGCAAAGCGATGCGCAGCAGCGCCGAGGCGGGGATATGGGCCAACAGTCGGTCGCGACTGTTTGGGGGCGAAGCCCCGAGCCCGAGCGAGCCAATCCCCCCCTCTCCGCCAGTTTCTCGCGGTGCGAAAAACTGCCCTCCAGAGCTTTAGCCACCGAAGAGCACCAGTTAAGATCTGCGAGGAGTGAGGAGTTCAGCGAGCGGGATTTCACGATCGCATCCCTCAATTCGAGCGCTCCCCGAACCGTCGATCCGACCCGCGGCGTGCAACTCACGCAATTGTGCGGCCGAGAACGGGCCCCGTTGCATACTTCCAACCGTCACAAAATAGAGCGCCGCCTCATCCTCTGCCGCAGTCGCGTCCTTCCGTTTTTCTTCGTCTGACTTCGTCAGTTGCACCGCCGTCCCGTAAGCAGCCACCAGCATCATCCCGTTTCGTTCTCCCAGCACCTGATAGTTGAACCGCATCCCCAGAATCGCATCCGCTTTCAGCGTTTGGGCCTTTTTGATCAGCGTCTGCAACGCCGTCTGCCGGGCCGCTTCGAACTCGCGTTCGTAGGTCGCGCTTCTTCCTCCTGTAACATCGACGACCGACGCGGCCAAATCGCGGACAAAGTTGGCGCCGAAGACGACCTCCGCGGCGACGATGCCGCAATAGACGGCGACCACACGCCCATCGATTGAATCAGTCGAAACACATTGCATGGTTCAAAGCCGGGTCTGGGGTTCGAACGCGCTGACCGGTTGAAAACTGCCCGCGCCATCGTCGGGCGCAAACCGCATTCTCGGTCGCAGCGTTTCCCAGCATTGTGAAAGCGACGCCATGCCCCCGCGCAAAACACCCTCGCGTCGGGGGCAGCGGGAAATCAGGCTGCGCGGCTTTCCGCGGCGGGCCGGGTACCGACGCCGACGCACCTTTTTCTCATGAACCAGCTCCGTGTGGCGCCAACGCAGTCGCGGCCGTTTCCGGCAGCGCGGCCGGGATGGGCCGGGCTGCTCCTGACGCTGGGGTCGGAGCGGGGACTGCTGCTCTTCGCCTACGTGTTGCTGGGGGTGACGCTGTCGCTGTCGCACGGGCACTTCTCCGCTCCGGCGTTGCTGCTACTGCTCCTGGCGACCGCGGCGTTGGCAGGTGCGGCAGCGAAGCATGTTGGCATGGCCGGACGCCACGCCGCGCCGCGGGCGGGGGCGGCCGGCGCGCTCGAGTCGCTCGGCGCGGTGGGCGTGATCGTCGGGCTGCTCGCCGGCACGGTCGATGTCGCGGTCGACGGCGCAGGCAAGTACGGCCAGAGCGCGACCTTCGGACAGGTCTTCATCGTAACCCAGGTCCTGTTTGCCGGCGTCGTGGGTGCCGTCTTCCTGCGGCCAGGCACGTCGTGGCGCGTCCAGCGCGCGGTGCTGCTCTCCGGCGTGGTCCTCGCGCTGGCGCAGCAGGTCGGAATGATCGTCACGAGCCCGCGGCCGCTCATAGACGTCTACGCGATGTTCCAGCAGTCGAGCGCCAACCTGCTCCACGGCATCAACCCGTACACGACGCTCGTCCCCGATCCCTGGCACGGCCGCCAGAACTACGGCTACGCGCTTGCCGGTTACGCGTATCCGCCCGCCGGACTCTATCCGCAGGCACTCGGATATCTGCTGGCCGGCGACATCCGCTACGCCCACCTCGCGGCCGAAGCCTTCGCCGCGGCGTGCCTGTACGCACTGGTGGCCCCGGCGCGGCGCACCTTCGCCGCCCTGCTCGTCCTCCTCCTTCTATTCAACCCGGTCGCGCTCTTCGTCCTCGAACAGGCATGGAATGAACCGCTGCTGCTCGCCGCCGCCGGCGCGTTCTGCCTCGTCCGCGTGCGCTGGCCGGCCTCGCGCGGGGTGGCGGTCATGCTGGGACTCTTCCTCAGCCTGAAGCAGTACCTCGTGTACTTCGCCGCGCTCTATTTCGCCCCGCGCCGGCGCTGGCGGCTCCTGCCACTCACGGCGGCCGTCGTGCTGCTCACGTGGCTGCCGTTTCTGATCTGGGACTGGCGCAGTGCGTTCGAGAACGGCCTCTGGTTCCAACTGCGCACACCCTACCGCGCCGACAGCCTGAATATCGCCGCGGCGCTGCACCGCTGGTGGGGCTATACTCCGCCCGCCTGGGTGGCCCTCCTCGGCGGCGGCCTCACTGCGCTCGCCACCGGCTGGTGGTTCCGCGCCGGCACGACCGCGCACTGGCTCTACGCCAGCATCCTCTCCACCCTCGTCATCTTCCTTACGGGGAATCTGGCTTTCTGTAACTACTACTACTTCGTCGCCGGGATGGTGCTGTTCCTTCTCGCCCTCCGCGTGCAGGAAAACACGGAAGCGGCGACGCCGGCTTCGAGCCGCGGCGACTAGATTAGCCCGCCAGCTCGGCCAGCAACTGGGCGGTCGGCAGCACGCGGATCCCGGAAAATGCCGGACGCAAACGCTTTCCTTCCGGGCCGCCCGCCAGCGGGATTTGGCCGGCGCCACCCGCTCGCAAAATCCGCATAGGCTTTCACAACGACCGCGCAGCCGCTCCTGGGGCGACGTGCGACAGTTCGCGCAGCTCCCACAAGCATGATCTCGGCCCACGACTCCACCGCTCCAGGCCCCCCTCCTGCAGCCCCTACGCCTGCCGGACCGGCCGCCCCCGCCGGAGCCCGCTCGGCCCTCGACCTTGACCTGATCCGGAAGTACTCGATTCCCGGACCGCGTTACACGTCGTACCCGCCCGCCACGCAGTTCACGACGGACCTGCCGTCACTCGGACTCGACGAGGCCATGGCGGAGGACAACCGCCCCGGCTCGGGCCCGCTGTCGCTCTACTTTCACCTGCCGTTCTGCGAAACCCGTTGCTGGTTCTGCGGCTGCAACACCGTGATCACGCGCCGCCGCGACTCCGCCGGCGAGTACCTGCAGGACCTCGCCCGCGAGATGCGGCTCACCGCGACCCGCATCGATTCCTCCCGGCCTGTCGCCCAGATCCACCTCGGCGGCGGCACGCCCACCTTCTTCCCGCCCGACGAGCTCCGCCGCCTCGGCGCGCTCATCCGCAACTTCTTCCTCAACATCTCCCCCGACGTGGAGTTCGGCGTGGAGGTCGACCCGCGCCGGCTCACCACCGAGCACGTCATGGCCCTGCGCGAGATCGGCGCCAACCGCGCGTCGCTCGGCGTCCAGGACACCAACCCGCGCGTCCAGCTCGCCATCCACCGCCACCAACCGCACCGGCTCAACGAGCAGACGATGTCCTGGCTGCGCAGCGTCGGGTTCAGCTCGATCAACGTCGACCTGATCTTCGGCCTGCCATTGCAGACCGCCGATACCTTCGCCCGCACGGTCGACGATGTGCTCGCGCTCAACCCCGACCGGCTGTCGGTCTTCAGCTACGCGCACGTGCCGTGGATCAAGCCGGCGCAGAAGATCTTCGAGGACCGCGACCAGTTGCCCAGCGCCGAGGAGAAACTCGCGATGTTCGCCGTCGCCCACGAGAAGCTCACCGCGGCCGGCTACATCGACATCGGGCTCGATCACTTTGCCAAGCCCGACGACGAGCTCGCCGTGGCCCTCCGCGAGGGCACGCTGCACCGCAACTTCCAGGGCTACAGCACCCGCGGCGGCGCCTCGCTTTACTCGTTCGGCATCTCGTCGATTTCGTCGACCGAGGACACCTACCGGCAGAACTTCAAGTCGCTCACCGACTGGCGCGCCGCACTCGACGCCGGCCAGCTGCCCACGGAACGCGGCCTGCGGCTCACCGCCGAGGACAAGCGCCGCCGCCACATCATCATGCGGCTGATGTGCGACCGCCGGCTCAACTTTGCCAACCTCTCGCGTCAGCTCGGCCTCGACTTCGCCGGGACCTACGCGCGCGAGATCGCCTCGCTCGACGACCTCGTCGCCGACGGCCTCGTCACGCGCACGGCCGACGGTATCGAGGTGACGCACGTCGGCGTGCCGCTCCTGCGCGTCGTCGCGATGCGCTTCGACGCCACGCTGTCCGGCGGCCCCCGCAAGCACTCCCGCACCATTTAACCCCCGTTCCCACGATGCATGCCCACGCCCCCTCCCCCAAAATGAAGCACATCCATCACCTCAAGGCCCGGTGGCTGCTCGCCGCCATGCTCGTCGCGGTCGTCGCCGGTGAGACCATCGCATGGTCCGTCACCAAGGCGTTCGACATCCGGTTCCCCGCCATCGCCGTCGCCGCCGTGTGCATCGGCCTCGTCGCCATGAGCGTCTCCTGGCTGTACGACGGCCGCGAGTAACCCTCCGACTCTTCCTCCCTGCCCATGCCGTTTCGCATCGCGAAGACCTTCACCATCGAGAGCGGACACCTGCTGTCCAAACACCCCGGCGCGTGCCGTTTTCCGCACGGACACTCCCGGACGGTGGAGGTCATCGTCACGGCCGACACCCTCGATGCGCAGGACATGGTGTGCGACTTCAAGGCGCTGAAGACCGCCGTGGGCGACATCATCACGCGTTACGATCACGCCTTCGCGCTCAACACCGCCGACCCGCACTTCCGCGAGTTGCGGACCGCCTACGGCGAGCGCGTGCTCGCGTTCACCAACACCGACCCGACGACGGAGGTGCTGGCGCGCGAGATCTTCCTCGAGATCAACGCGCAGATGAAGGCCGCCGCGAACGACGCCGAGTTTCCCATCCCCGCCTGCGTGCGGCTCGAGCGCGTCCGCGTCACCGAGACCGAGTCGAGCTGGGCCGAGTACTGGGAGTAGTCCACGCGCCGCGCGACGCGTGCGCGCCGATCGCCGCTCCACCGTCCCGACCTCCAGCGCGCTGCCGGTCCGGGGGCACGAGGTGTGCCACGCTGGCCGCAGCGACACCCGACGCGGCCGCCGTCATCGCGAGCGCAACGCGCCCACGCCGGCTACTTCGCGGCGAGCGGCGTCACGCGGAAGTTTCGAATCTCGAGGTGACTCTTCACCGTCCGGAACGCGAACCAGCCGGCGGTGAGCGGCTGCGGATCGGCAAACGTGAACAGCTTCCGGCCGTCGCGCCAGAACTCCGCCACGCCTTCCCTGGCGACCACCCGGATCCGGTAGGTCTGGTTCGGCTGCAGCAACACGTCCGCACTGCGCCGGTCGTGCTCGGGCAGGAGCGGTTTCGCCCCCGCGCCGTCGTAGCGCCGGAAGCGCGTCGTCGAGTTCGTGTTGCCGCCCATCCCCACGTAGTAGGTGCGCAGCGAATCGTAGTCCGCGAACCGCCCGCTGCGGCCATGCCCCGCGGCAAACGGGCTGCCGTCCGGCGCCTTCGGATCCGACGCCATCCAGAAGCAGTTCACGTCCGACACGCGGTCGTTCGGCCCGCCGCGCGAGACCACCGTGACCTCGTAGGAAATCTCCACCGGCGCGGTCAGCTTCTGCCGCCACCACACCGAGCAGCCGTCGACGTCCTCAATGACCAGGGCGTCGCCCGCGACCGTCACACGCCCGCCCGGCATCTGCTCCACCACCCAGTCCTTCAGGTCCGGCCCCGCGCCGCGCCCGGTGGTGCACGCCGTCAGTCCCGACACGAGCAACGCGATCGTCAGAAATTTCGTGAGCTGCATGCGCCCAACCGGCCGCCCGTGCCCGGCTTTGTCAACGCCGCCCTCGGCGGTCCGTCCGTCGATCGCGACGCGTGCGCCAATAGTCCCGCCTCCGCGCTGCGGCTCCACGCATCGTCCACGCGCATCCGCCGCGCGCGCGAGCGTGGCCCGAGCGCAAAGCTTTCGCCGCGGCCCGGCCTTTCCGCCCTCGCCGCGACAACCGAGCGCGTCAGGACGCCCGCTCCAAAATTTCCCGGCACTCGTCCGGCGTCAGCGGCAGCGGGTTGGCCTTCATGCTGCTCGCCTTCATCGCCGCGCCGACCAGGTCGGCCGTATCCGACGGCTTGAGACCGTAGGTGGCCAGCCGCGGGATGCCCAGCGCGCCGACCATCTGCTCGAGCCACGCCACGCCGTCGTCGCTGCTCGCCTGCGAGCGGCCGGTCAGCAGCCGCGCGACTTCATCGTACTTCCGCAAGAGGGGCGACTCCGGCGCCCGCTGGCGCAGCGCGTGCAGGTTCATCGCGGTCGCGTGGGGCAGGAGCGCCGCGCACACCGCGCCGTGCGGCGCCGGGAACGCCCCGCCGATCGGCCCCGCAAATCCATGCACCGCGCCGAGCCCGGCATTGGCCAGCGCCAGCCCGCCGTAAAGACTCGCCAGCGCCATGTCCTCGCGCGCCGCGGGATCCGCGCCGTGCTCCACCGCGCGGCGCAGCGAACGCGCCACGCGACGCAGGCCGTCGACGCACAACGCATCCGTCAGCGGATTCGCCCGCGAGGACACGTACGGCTCGATCAACTGCGTGAGCGCATCGAATCCCGTCGCCGCCGTGATCGCGGGGGGCAGCCCGTACGTCAGCTCCGGGTCGACCAGCGCCACGCGCGGCAACATCAGCGCGCTGCGCAGGCTGACCTTCACCCGGTGCTCGCGCGACGCCAGCACCGCGTTGCGCGTCACCTCCGCGCCCGTGCCGGACGTCGTCGGAATCGCGATACACGGCGCCGCCGCGTGCTGCAGCGCCTGGCCCTTGCCCACCACCTCGAGGTAGTCGGTCGGGTCACCGGGATTCGTCAGCAGCGCCGAGATGGCCTTGGCGGCATCGAGCGCGCTGCCGCCGCCCTGCCCGATCACGAGTTCACACTGGCCCGCGCGCGCGAAGCCCACGCCGCGGATCACGTCGTCCGTCGTCGGCTCCCCGGGCACGCGGAACACCGTGGCGGTGACGCCGGCCGCGCCGAGCAGCTCGATCAGCCGGTGCGCGCGCTCGGCGTTGCGCCCGCAGACGACGAGCGCGTGCGAGCCGAAGCCGCGCGCGAGCGCGCCGATGCCGTTGAGCGAACCGGCGCCGAATACAATGCGCGCCGCGGTGGCGAATTCGAAGGTCATGGGCAAAATCCAGCGCGGCCGGCGCTCACCAGCCGGCGTCGTCGGGGAACAGGTTGGTGTACTTCACGCTCGTGCGCGGCTGCGCCATCATCGGCGCCACGGTGTCGCGCCAAGTCGCGTAATGCGCGGTCTCCTTGTGCGCGGCCGGCGCCGCGGCGGTGCGGTACACCTCGACCAGGACGAAACGCGTGGGGTCGTCGGCCTGCTGCGCGACATCGAACCGCGCGATCCCCGGCTCCCGCACGCTGGCTTCCGCATTGGCACGCGTGGCGGCGCGAAAGGCCTCCACATACTCCGGCTTCACCTGGACATGGACGTGAACGACGAGCATGGCCGGCACCGTAGTGCGGGAGGTCGTCGTGGCGAACGGTTTTTGCGGCAAGGCACTTCGTGGGTTGCCACCGAAGCGAACGCGGCGGTGGTCCCCCGTCGGGGCGAGGTCGACGCACTCAATTGTTCCTCGCCGCGAGCCAGATGATCCCGCCGACCGCGAGGAAGAGGAAAACCAGGACGCCCGCGATGACGCCGAAGTTGACCTTCGTCGTGCTCCGGTGCGGGTCGATCTGCGGCAGACCGTTGCTCTCTTTGTCGATGGACATGGCGTCCGCGATAGTGCGCCTCCGTCGGCGTTGGTTCGGCCGCAGCCGCCCCCGCCGTACACGCTGGTTTCCCAACCGCCAGGCGGATAGCCGGGATTCCCCTACGGCGGGGGCGGGAGTTTACCGGGAGGGACCCGCTCCCCCGCCCTGATTTTCTTCGGCACTCCACCTGCTACGATTTGGGCCCGGCTCCAACCCAACTTCACTTCCATGGCGCTCAAACTCCTCATGATCGGCGATGAACGCAGGACGCGTCGCATGCAAAGCTGGGGTCTGCCGTCGGATGGCTGCCAGATGCACTGCGCGACCACCCGCGGCCAGGTGAACAGCCTGCTCGACCGCCACGCGTTCAACGTGGCGTGCGTCGACACCCGGATGGAGGAGGAAGACGCGCTCTCCGTGATCGGCCTCCTACGCAAGCGCACGCCCCAGCTCCCGGTCGTGGCCTTGCTCGCCGAACGTGACCGCCGGCTCGTGACCGCGCTGCGCGACCTCAGCGTCGAGGCCCACCTGACGAGCCCGTATTCGATCGAGACCCTGCGCGAGACGCTGGACCTTCACGCCGCGCCCGAGCCGGTCCCGGCCTCCGCCCGACCCGTCGCGATTGCCCCGACGCGGATCGCTTCGCCTGCCGCCCCTCCGCCCCCCGTGCCCGCCGCCGCGCCGAGCGAGCCCACGCTCGTGGCCCGCGACGAGGTTGCCCGCCGCATGCTCGAGATCGCGGTGCGCGCCGCGCCGTCCAACGTCGCCATCCTGATCCTCGGCGAGACCGGCACGGGCAAGAATCTCCTCGCGCAGACGATCCACGACCAAAGCCCGTTGCGCGCGAAGCCGTTCGTGACGGTGAGCTGCCCGAGCCTCAACCGCGAGCTGCTCGAGAGCGACCTGTTCGGCCACGTGCGCGGCGCCTTCACCGGCGCGGTGCAGGACACCTGGGGCAAGGTGTCCGCGGCGGATGGCGGCACGCTCTTCCTCGACGAAATCGGCGACCTGCCGCCCTCGCTCCAGCCCAAGCTGCTGCGACTCCTGCAGGAGAAGCAGTACGAGCGCGTGGGCGAGACCACTCCCCGCAGCGCCAACGTGCGCATCATCGCCGCGACCAATCGCGACCTGAAGGCCGAGGTCGCCGCCGGCCGTTTTCGCGAGGACCTCTACTACCGGCTCAACGTGATCACGCTCGAGGTGCCGCCGCTACGCTGCCGGCCGGCCGACATCATGGCGGCCGCGGAGCAGTTCCTCGCCACGATCTGCCGGCAGCTCGGCAAACGGTGTCCGACGTTCACGCCCGAGGCGCGGCGGCTGCTCGAGAACCACGGCTGGCCCGGCAACCTGCGCGAGCTGCGCAATGCCGTGGAGCGCGCCGCCGTGCTGAGCGACGCCGCGACGCTCGATCTCAACGATTTTCCGGACCTGCTGCGGCAACCCTCGGTGCCGCGCTACCAGGTCGGCGCGCCGATCAGCCTCCGCGCGCTTGAGATCGCGCATATCCAGATGGTCGTCGCCCGCAGCGGCACCCTCGAGGAGGCAGCGCGCATCCTGGAAATCGACAAATCCACGCTCTATCGGAAACGCCGCGCCATGGAGTCCCAGGTCGCGCCGTTCTCGGCCGACGAGGAGCACGTCGCCGTTGCCGGCGGCGGCCGCTGAGCGCCGACGGGCAGGCGAGCTGCGTCTCGCGCGGAGAGCGCAGCGCCCCATCGCTCGCGACAGCGTGTCCCACGCCGCCCCAGCCCGGCCGGCGGAAGACTCGGCTCCGAGCGCCGGCCGCAATAGGCCCGGAGTATCCGGACATTATTCCCGAGTATCCGGACATTATTCGGAAGTATCTGGACATTATCCCGCAGGTTGTTGCTGCCAGGGACTTAATAATTGCAGCCCTCGGTACCTCGTTGTCCTTGGCCCGAGCTCCGTCGCGGCGGTTTCCGGAACGAGCCGGAGTCCGCCGCCCAGGGACACGCATGCTCGGCGTGCAGCCGTCGGAGCGGCGACCCGTGCGGCATCGACGCGGACGCGGAACGCGCAGGCCAAGTGGGCGCCGGCTTCCCTGAACGCCGCCCTCCGGCGCGCCGGAGCAGCGCCACCGACTCAGAGCAGGTGCGCGACGGTCAGGACTGCGATGAGGATGCCCATCAGGCTCTCGCCCGCGATGAGGCCGGACGCGACGGGGACGACGGTGCGTTCGGCGACCTTCGGGAAGCGGCGGCGCATGAACTCGGCGCCGGCGGCGCCAATGAACATCGCGATGCAGTTGCTGCCCGGGATCACCATCGCGATGCCGAGGCCGGAGGGCGAAGGCAGCGCGGAGCGGAGCTTCTTCGGAGCGAACTTCTCCAGCAGCGCCAGCGCGACGCCCAACGCGAGGCCGACCAGGATCGCCGTCTTCGAGGTGGGATGCAGCGCGGCGAGGCCACCGGAGAAGGCTTTCGACACACCCGCCCAGACGACGCACGAAGGCGCCGGCCAGGCTTCGCCGCCGAGCAAGCTCGGATCCGGCAGGATGATGTTGAAGGCGGGCACGACGATGATGGCGCCGGCAATCACGCCGAAGAGCTGCGCGTAGAGCTGGTGCCGCGGTTTCGCGCCCAGCAGCCAGCCGGTCTTCAGCGTGGTGAGCAGGTCGGCCGCGTGCAGGCCGATGCCGCCCGTGACGTTGGCCGACATGATGTTGCCGGAGAGATTGCCGGGCGTGATCACGCCGTAGATCAGCTGCGTAACGGGGCCGAGCGCCTTGGTGGGCGTGACGTCGGTCTCGCCTGTCACGCGTGCGGCCACGAAGCCCATCACGACCGCCAGCGGCACGGCGATAATGCCCGCCCACATCGGGATCTGGAACAGCCACACCATGAGGAACACGACGAACGGCGACAGGATCACGAAGCCGGCGGGGAACCACCACTCGGGGCACTCGACGGCGCTGATGCCGGTCTCGGCCGTGGCGTCCTTCTTGCGAAAGACCTTGGTCAGGCCGGTGAACGACCGGGCGATGCTCTTGTAGTCGAGGGCGAACGAGGTGAGGCCCGAGGCGACGAGGATCGCGGCGCCCGGCCAGAGCGTCCACGCGACGATGGCCTTGTAGCTGACCGAGGTGATGATGCCCTTCTGCAGCAGCGCGGGCGCGAGCACGGCGTAGGTCAGGATGCCGCCGAGCAGGAGCGACCAGCCGGTGCGGAAACTCATGAGCGCGCCGCCGCCGATCAGGACGACCTCGGCCTTGAGGGCGAGCGTCCATTCGGCAAGCGCGCGGCCGCCGAGCGTGAGCGGCAGGCCGACCGCGCCGGGAATCCAGTGCCAGGCGTCGCGCAGCCAGGTGAACACCGCGGCGAACACGGCGGACCAGCCGAGCCAGGAGGCCTTGCTGCGGCCGGAGCCGGCGGCCGCCTCATGGATGGAGCTGATGGTCTCGGCCGTCGCGGTGCCGGTGGGGAACGCGAGCCCCTCGTGGTTGATGAGCTGACGCTTGATCGGGATCGCGGCAAACACGCCGAGCGCGGCGATGAGGCCGAACCAGGCGACCATCGAGAGCGTGTCGGGGCGGACGGTCGTGACCATGAGCAGCGCGCCGAAGGCGGCCATGTTGCCGCCGCCCGTCATGTAGCCGGCGCCGGAGGCGACCGTGGTGAGCGCGTTGTTCTCGAGGGCGCCGAGCGGCTTCTTCACGAGCCCGACGCGCTGCAGCACCTGGAACACGCCGAACGCGAGGATGCACGCGGTGAGCGTGACGCCCATGCTCCAGCCGGTCTTGAAGAAAACGTAGAGGTTGGAGAGGCACATCGCCGCGCCGATGAGCATGCCGATGAGCACGGCGCGGACGGTGAGGTTGGCGTCGCTGGGGCGATAGACCTTGGCGAGCCATTCGGCTTCGCGCTCGGCAGCGGTGACAGGGACAGGGGCAGGGGCGGAGCCGGGGGTAGAGATATCGGAAGCCATGAAGGAAGCTGGAAAACTGGAAACCCGACGATGGAGCCCCCGCCCCACCCCCGCCAAGCCGGGAGTGGCCGCAGAACGCTGAAACAATCGACTACCGCCCGGGCCTCCTCTCAACGCGCGCCGCCCAGGCCCGCGATCGGTCGCGCCCCGAGCACGCAGACGCCGCGCGCCGGCGAAGCCGGACCGTCGCACTCAGGGATGGAGTTGTTTCTGCGGACCGACACGCTGGCCGCATGGCCCTGGTCCTCGCAGATGCCGGCATACCAATGCTATTTTTCCACCTCCCCGCGATGGTGATGGCGTTGGTGCCGGTCGTCCTCGTGGAATGGTTTGTGGCGCGGCGCCAGTTTTGCATCCCGAGCAAGATGGCGGCGAAAGGCGTCATCGCCGCCAATTGCTGCTCCACGCTCCTGGGATTTCCCCTGTTCTGGCTGTCGGGCGTACTCGGTATTGTCCTGCTCGGCGAACGTCTCGATGAGGCGATCCCATCCGCTTGGATCTTTGCGCGGCGGAGCATGGAAACGGGAGTTGCCGTCTTCTGGCTCGGACCCGACGTCGATTCCGAAAAGATCATGCGGGCCGGATGCTCCATGCTACCCTTGGCCTTCGTCGTCTCGGTCACATCGGAGCGCTGGATCCTTCGCAGAACTTGGCCACAGATGCCACCAGCCGCGCTTTGGCGCTATGCCTGGCTTGCGAATCTCCTCTCCTACCCGGTGCTGATCGTGATCTGGCTGTGGTATCTGGTCTGGGTATGGTGAGCGGCCGACGCTGATACTACGCCACCCGAAAACTAGTTTCTAATAATCCGGCATTTCGTCAGTTATGTACTCCGTGATCTCACGGATCTTCCTCGCGGTGGTTGGACTGTTCCTGGCTTCGATTGCCCTCGGTGAAGGCGTCGTGATTCCCCCGCGGCCGGCCCCGCCGGCGCGGCCGGAGGAACTTGACCGACGCGAGCTCAGTCCGCAGCAGCGCAAGGCCGCCCAAGCGCATTGGCAGGAGGCGAGGGAGCGCTGGCGCGCGGATGTTAAAGCGTGGGAGGCGGCGCTGACACCGGAGCAGCGTGCCGCCCTGAAGCAGGAGGAGGAGCGGGTGCGAAATGAACGTCGGGAAGCCGCAGCACGCGAAAGGCGTCTCCCGGTCGCGACCGACGGCTATGCGTGGGAGATGGCGGCGGCGCAGAGGAAGCTCGCCCCGGCCGAGATCGCGAGGCTCCGCACCGACAAGATCGCCTACGGGGCCACGGTGAAGCAGTCGTTTGTCCCGTACCTCCATGGGCCGGTCTTCATAACGAGCGACTCGCTCCTGAATGCGTTTCACGTGCTGTTCGAGGACACCTTTCGCGAATACGAGCTGCGGCAGGTCACTGAACTCCGCCAGCGCCTGGAAACGGTCTTTCGCCAGGCGCGCGTGAACCTGGAGAAGTCCCCGTTTCCCGCCGGCGAGACCGCCCCCGCGTGGCGTCAGGTTCAGTTCGCGATCGGTCCGGCCCTTTGCCTGCTCGGCAGCCCGGTCGACCTGTTCGACGAAGACGTCCGGGCGGAAATCCAAACCCAAGTGGCGAAAATTCGGGAAGCGAAAGACCTCGCGTTGCCCACCTGGCTCGAGCCGGTCGCGCCGAGTTTTCGCTCGCTCGATTACCGCGCGTGCCAGCCGATCGGCTTCTACGCGGGCGAAGACAAGCTGGCCGACTATTTCCGCGCGGTGCGCTGGCTGCAGTTGGTGCCGTTCCGCGCCGAGCGTGACGTCGAGGTCGCCGCCATCGGGATGCTCGGTTACGGTGTGAACCAGGCGCTTCGCAGCGGCAGCGCCCAGTACTTCGCCAAGTACGGCGTCGTGCTCGGGGAGACCGACACTCGCGGGCTTCCCGAAGCAGCCTATGATTTTCAGAATTTCTTCTCGGTCGCGAGAGGCGGGACGTGGGCGGACGCGCTGCGCGAGAAAAAGCGGTGGATCCTGCCTCTCGTGGTCACGCCGGATGAGCAGGCGTCGCTACCGCGCGGCCAGCTGCCGGCGAACGCGGAGGCCCTGTTGGCGAGACTCGAATACCGCGTGCTCCCGGCGCATCGCGTGTGGGATTCGGCGGTCTTCCAGCAACTGGCCAATCGGCAGCTCGAGCCCGAGGGACTCGCCGTCGCGATGCTCCTGGGCTCCGATCTCGCGCGCACGCACCTCCAGCACTTGAAGCCCGGGCAGGTGCAGGCGGCCGCCGACGCCGCGAAGGCGGGCGCCACGTCAGAACCGCGAGGCGAGCCCTCGCTGTATGAGGATTACCTGAACGTACTTCGCACGCTGACCGCGCCGCCGCCGCCGGAGGCGCCCGCGTTCCTGCGCAGCGCAGCGTGGCAGGCAAAATCGACGCAAACCCTGCTCTCCGGCTGGGCGCAGATGCGGCACACCTTCACGCTCCAGGCCAAACGCAGTGAGCTGTATCTCGGGATGACCATCACCCCGCCCGGCTTCGTGGAGCCGAACCCCGAGTTCTTTGCGCAGATGGCCGACCTCATCGAACGGGCGCGGGGGCTGTTCGAGGCGAACCGCGCGCAGTGGGACGACCTGGCGAGCGTGACGCGAAAACTCGAGGCCCTCGCGCAGAAACAACTTCGGCAGCAACCCTGGTCACCGACGGACGAGACCTTCCTGCGCGACTATGGCACGCGGTTGGCGCACGTGATGGGCTACGCCGCCAATTCGTATCTGACGCCCCACGACGACGCGCCGCGCTGGGCGGACGTGCATCACACCGAGCAGGGCAACGACACGCTCGCGGTCGGCGTCGGCCGGCCCCGGATCCTCTACGTTCTCTATCCCTGGAACGGCCTGGAAATCCTGTGTCAGGGCGCCGTGCTGCCCTACTACGAATACCGCTCGCACCAGCGCCTCACCGACCCCGAGTGGAAGGCGCTCCTCGACTCCCCCGCCGCCCCCGCCCAACCCACCTGGCTGCTGCCCTACGTGCGGAACTGAGACGTAGCACGCGTACCTGCACGCCTAGCTAGGGGCGCGATCGAACCGGCACCGGAATTTCAAGTGCCGTTGGTGACTCAATCGCTAGAACACCCACCGTTCGCGCCGCATGAGCCCCTGCAGGCTGATGCAGGTCAGACCCAGTTCCCGGCACACGTCAGGGATAAACATCGGACGCTTCGGGTTTCGCTTTTCCGCCGCGGAGGTCTCCTGCGTCACGACGATGCCGTTCCCGTTGCAGATCTGCGCCAGCGCGATCACATAGGCGTCCGCTTCTTCGTATTCGGCCTTGGGATCACGCAGGCCAGGAAACCGATTTTGAATGGATAAGGCGGTCCCCAGCAGCGTTTCGGTCGGCGTCCAAATTTCATCCCTGGCCTCCGCCCATGTCACGAGTTCGGCCGACCCAACAACCGCCAGTTCCTCTTTGGCCAACGCGGGAGAAAACAGCCGACCCTCCTTGATCAGCACGTCGACCTTGGCCGTGAGCGACACGAAGATGTCCGTGGGGTAAAACCGCACCTGCCAATCCATGAACACGTTGGTGTCCAGCGCGTAGGTGGGACCGGCCATGTTATTCGTCCGCGGCCTCCGCTCCGGGGCGCTTTGTAAGGGCAGCCCTCAGTTTTTCGAAATGCTCGAACTTCAGGTCCAGATAGCGGGCCGCATTCACCGGCGTGATGCGATTGGCATCCAGCGCTTCGAGTACGGTCCGCGTAAAGGGGCGTCCCGCGCGGCCCAGCGTCAGCTCGACCGGATGCGCGTAGCCTCCGGACCTGGGTTTGAGCGTCGCAACGAAACTTTCCCAGGCGCGCTTCCAACCTTGATAATGCGCCCAATCAAAGTACCCGGAACCGCGCAGCCGCGTCGCCATTGCCAGCGGCGTGATTTTGAACCGCCGGGCCAGACTGCGCACATCGCTCAGGTCCCAGTCGTGCCGCGGCAAGGCGCCAGCCTGGATTTCCTGCGCCAGCATCGCTTCCGGCACCAAGGTCTGGCTGGCGGTTTCTTCCGCGAACCGCTCGACCGCCGCCCACGCCTCATCGTCCCGCGTCTCGCGAGCCGCGGGGGCCTCCTCCTTGGCCGCTGCGAGCATCAGGTGGACGACCTCGTGGATGAGTGTGAAAGCCCGGATTTCCGGGATCTCTTTCGGATTCACGGCAGCCACCGGCAGGGGCGTACGGAGCAGCGCGAGACCACGCGCCTCCTCAGGTGGAATCTTGGAAAACTGGAAGACGAGCACGCCGAGCCGCTCCACCGCCGTGCGCCAAGCGGCCCACGCCTGCCATTCGTTCGACCATTCGCGTTGGTGCATCGGGCTGACGCCCAACGCGGCACGAAGTCTCTCCGCGACGGCGACAGGAGACTCGGCAAGATGGGCCGCCAAGTCGAACACGGCCGTCGATTCACCGAGTTCGATCAGCAGCTGCAGCATCGCTTCCCGTCGCGCGGACATCTTCCGCAACGCAAGTCGCAACTCCGGAGACTCGGCCCCGGGCACGATGCCGGGCAGGCGTCGATACTCGGCTGCGAGCGGCGGAAGTGACGGCGGCTTCGGCTGGAAAAACAGACTGAGCGGCCGATGGAAGACCCTGGCCAGCATTTCGATCTGTCGCATCGTCGGTTGCCGCTCACCGCGCTCCCATTCGGCCAGCCGCTCGGGGGCAACCGCCAGCTTTTCAGCGACCCGTTCCAGTGCATAGCCGCTTTCCTGCCGCGCCCAGACGAGCACGGCGGAAGAGACAGGAACTGGAGCGGCAACAGACATCGTTCGCGCCAAGTAAATGGATCCGCGATTGAATCACAAGGGCCCCGGCGACCGCCCCGCACGACGTCCATTGAAGTCCGAGCGCCCCCCAGACCGCACGCCCCGCCTCGGCCACAATTCCGTGTCCGGGGGCCGGCCCCAGCTGCGCCCTCGCCGCCGCCGGACGCACTTCCCATCCGAGATAACACGCCAAATCTGGCGTGTTATCTCCCGTAATACGCCAGATTTGGCGTGTTATCTCCGTTTTGGGCCCGCTGGCGCGGTCGCGGCACCTTGGGTCACTCGGCTCCTTTGGCCCGCCCGCCGGGTCCGTCCGGAGCGCCCGCGGCCGGGTTGACCCCGGCAGGAGCCATCGCTCACGCCGGATCCACGGCAACTCGCACCAGGGTTCCGAGCCACACCTGAAAAAGCCCATGCCTGTAATCTGGGTGGAAGCTGAACTTGGGCAGGTGGCGACGGCGGGGCCCTTTCGCGCATGTCGCCTGCGGCCCGATAGGACGATTACTCCGGCAAACCAAAGGTGTTCAGCTGATCGTCAGCTTGCAGCCAGCATCGAGCAACCGCGCGAGCGCGAGCTGGCGATCGATGACGGTCGGTTCGCCGTTGGCATCGCTCAACGTCAGGTGCTGCAACGGCGCCAGCGGGAGCGCGAATTCATCCGGCAGCGACGTGTCGCGCAGATCAACGCCCGGAGGGGTATGGGAATTCACCTATGACATCGTTACGCCAAATCGTCGAAGAAAAGAAAACCGGTGGCTGGCCGCATTCGCCCTGCGTGAAGCTGGCATACAACGATTCGCCGCCGTGCCTCCGGCTCGAGTTCTGCAACGGCGACCAGCTCCTGCTGCCGTGGGCGCGGTTTGTCGAAGCCTGTTTGGATGGCGAGACGCTCACGATTGAGTTCCACAATCGCCGCATCGAGATCACCGGCAGGAATCTCGATCAGGTGAGCGATGCCATCGGCGACGGAAAACTCGCCGGCCTGCGGGAGCTGCCGCCGGATTACGCAGCGGTTTCGGAGGGGAAGCCGTACGTTAGTGCGATCCGGGTCGAAGCGGTTCAAGACTGAGGCGATTGCGATCCTGTGCAAAAACGCGCGGTGCGACATCGCCGGGAAACCGACAATCGCATTGCCGCGGGCACATGCTACACGCAGGCTGGCCTTGTGGCTAAGTCCAGCCGTCAACCTCCTGCGATTCCTCCGTCGCTATCCCCGTCAGCAGCTAAAGCTGCGCTGCAAAATGCGGTCGAACGCGGGCGAAAAATACTTGCCAGCAATTCTATCGAAGCAGCGCAGTTCGATACTTGGCGGAACGTAACACGCGAGGCCCTGGTGGGTGCCTTTGGTTCAGAATCACAGCACGTCACTACGTTTATGTGGGCTGGTCGTTCCGCGATTGGAATCGTCGGGCCGTCGTGGGGCCGCGCCGACCACACCGATTGGAACCAGCGTCGTCATGATGAGCTGGCCAAGAAGGTTGAGGTGCTCGTGGCCATCTTGGATGCCGTCGATTTTGATCCGGCCGAGGCAGCGGCCCCCGCGGAAGCGCGAGAAGAAGAATCCTCCATTCCGTCGACTCGTGAGATCTTCGTAGTACATGGCCACGACGATGCGACCAAGGTAAAAGTGGCCCGGCTGTTAGAGCGGCTGGGTTTCCAACCCGTAATTCTACACGAGCGGCCGAACGAGGGCCTAACCATTATCGAAAAGTTCGAAAAGCATGCCGGAAGAGCGTCGTTCGCGGTGGTGCTTCTTACGCCAGACGACGTGGGTTGCGCGGAATCAGACGGTAAGACAAAGCCACGAGCGCGGCAGAATGTAATTTTAGAGTTGGGTTACTTCATCGGAAAATTAGGTCGCGCTCGCGTGTGCGTGCTCTACACGCCGGGAGTCGAGCTGCCGTCGGATATTTTGGGCGTTGTCTACACCCCGCTCGATCCCAGTTGGGAATTCTCAGTCGCAAGAGAGCTCCGCGCGGCGGGGTTCTCCATCGACATGAATCGTCTGTGAGCCTGTTCAAGATACCCTCCCGGGCGATCGGCGTTTTGGGAGTCGCGCTGATTACCGCAGCCGTGGCGAACGCGGCTCACATACCGGCCGACGAAGCTTGGCCGTTGGTCGCTAACTCGTCGATCATCGCGAGCGGAGTCCTCAGTGTCCCGATAAAGGAAGTTCAATCGCAGCTCTCGTCTAAGAAGTACGACTACGTCGAGCTGTCATTTCACGTTGGTACCACCATTAAGGGGGCGGCGGCCTCGCCGGAGTTGAAAATTCGGTGGTTCACCGAACCCAAATCCTACGCTCCCAGTCCTGACGACGTGATGGCGCTAAATGGCAAGAAGGTCCTCGTCTGCTTACTCGCGGTGGACGATCCGGCGGTGAAGGGACTCTATTTTGCAGGGTACACACCATGCGCGCTGACAAAATTCGATCCCGTATTGTTTGGGCAACTGCGTGATGAAGCCGCTGTGCAGCGGCGACTTTTGCAGCATTTCAATGAGGCGTTCCCGGTTCAGAATCAGCCCGCATTCGAGAAAGTGCGGTCGATCATTGCGGCGATGACGCGCGAGGAAACTGAAACAGACTCTTTCAATCGACTGCTCCGCATGGGACCGACCGCAGTTCCTGCGATCATCACCCAAATGGATGACCGGCGAGCACTGCCCATTGAGCACATCACTCTGGAAAATGGCCCCGGCGCCTTCGAAGCGACCCGACACTACGGGCCGCAGAAGGTGGTTGATGCGTTGGACGCGATTCTAAATCAGTTAACCGGCCAGAGCTTTGGTAACATTGTGAACGGTGGTTCGGACGCAGAGCGGCAAAGCGCTATCGATGGTTGGCGTATCTATCTGGGCCACGCAGGAGGCCGATTGCAGGCGGATCGTTCAGTCACGAAGGGAGACGACTGGGCAGCCAGACATCCAATGCCGGAGAGCATGAAATCAATCGTCGAGCACAGCGCGACCGATGGGGTGTCGATCTGCAAACGGGCGCTGATCGGAAAAAGCCACGACGCGGTTCGCGCTTTTCTCGGCGTGTCAGACTTGGATCACGGCGAAGATGAGTACACCTACCACCCGGTACGAAAGGACGGCTCGATGTGGATCTTGATTGTGGAGTTCGCCGACGACCGAGTGGCCGAAATCTATGGGGAAGAGCTGATAGCAGCTCCCACGAAATGAATTAAGAGTTACGTCAGTGAACGCCCATGCTCTTCCGAAACCCACTGCCGTCGCTGCTGGCGAAGACTGGTGGACGCTCCCGGACTCGAACCGGGGACCCCTAGTGTGTGATACTAGTGCTCTAACCAACTGAGCTAAGCGTCCGAAGAAGGGCCGAAACGTGGAGAGGGCCGCGCGCCGAATCAATCCCGTTTTCTGAGTTTGCGCGGGATTGCCTCGGCCCCTCCGGAATCGGGCCGAAACCCGCCCGGCCCCTCACTCCGCCACGGATGCAACCGGCTTCTTCCCGAGATACATACGCAGCTCCGAGATTAGCCAGGCGCGCTCGGCGTGAGTCAGGCTCGAACCGAACCTCAAGATCCTGGTCCCGTGCATGATCCCGATGCTGTACCACGGCAGGCCGTTCTGCGTGTGTCTCACGGTTTCCACCACGCCGCTGATCGCGGCCCGGGGAATCCTTCGCGTGTACTTCCACGTCAGGATCGTCCACGTCGCCAGACACTCGTCCCGACCCACCAGGAGCGTGAATTCCGCGAGCCCAATGAACACCGCGAAGCACACGATCCCCACCCCAGCCACCAGGAAGACGCCGGCCACGGCCACCGTGGTGACGTCGATCATCCGCGCCGTCCAAACATCCTTGAAGATCGTGCCCACGATCATGCCCCAGAAGACCGCGAACAGCCCGAGGCCCACCGCCAGCGCCCACCGTCTTCCGCGCGGAATCACGAGGCCGAGCCCATCCGTCGTCCGGACGAGCTCAACCGGGCTGCCGGCCGGCTTCGGCACCGACGCCACATCAGGCTCGCCGCCAAGCAACGCCGCGATTTGAAAGAACTCGGCGCAACGCGGACATGAGCAGACGCCTTCGGCGAGGTTGGCGTTCGTAGCGGGGATCTCCGACGCGCACTTCGGGCAGAAAAGTCTCATAGGGAACGGGGGGGGGCGACAACGTGTGGGTCACGCCGAGCCAGACATCCCGTGCACGCGGTGTCTATTCTGACGATCGCCTTACTTCATTTTCGTACTGCCTTCGCGACGGGTTTTCCAGCCGCCTTCGCCCGCGGCGGAAAGACCGTTCGGCAGATCTCACAAGTGGTGCCGTCGCAGCCGCGCGCGGTGCAGTGCTCGCGCCCGTAGTAGATGAAGCGCAGGTGCAGCGCGCTCCAGTGCTCGCGGGGAAACAGCGCCTTCAGGTCGGTCTCCGTCTGCTCCACGCTGCGGCCGTTGCTCAGGCCCCAGCGCTCCGCCAGCCGGTGGATGTGCGTGTCCACCGGGAACGCCGGCACGCCGAACGCCTGCACCATCACGACACTGGCCGTCTTGTGCCCCACCCCCGGCAGCTCCTCCAGCGCCTCGAAACTCGCCGGCACCTCGCCGCCATGTTTCTCCACCAGGATCCGGGAAAGCGCCGCGATCGCCTTGGCCTTCGTCGGCGATAGCCCCACCGGGCGGATGATCCGCTGGATCTCCTCCACCGGCACCTGCGCCATCTTCGCCGCGGTATCGGCCCGCGCGAAGAGCTCCGGCGTCACCCGGTTCACGGACTTATCCGTCGTGTGCGCCGACAGCAGCACCGCAATCAGCAGGGTGAACGCATCCTTGTGCGCCAGCGGGATCGCGGGATCGGGGTACAACTCCGCCAACCGTCGGTCGATCAGCGCGGCACGTTCAGCTCGGGTCATCGCCGTTCACAACAGCCACGTTCCGCCCGTTGGCAATCCACGCGCGGGCGCCGCCGGACCGCGCAGCGAGCGGCCTGATGGACCGCCAGCGCCACCGGCATGACGGAGGCTGGCTCACGATCGAGGACACCGTCGCGTCCTTCAATCTGGTCCTTCAGACGCTCGACTGCGCGCGTCAGCGCGCTGGATTCGGCAGGTGGTAGAGGCGGCCGTCTTCGGCGCCGATCAGCAGGTCGGGGGCGCCGTTCTTCGCCCAGTGCACGACCGTCACACCGGTGTTGTGCCCGGCGAGGCGCTCGGGATCGACCGGGCCTTCATTCTTGAACACCCACTCACCCGGTTTTTCGCCGACGTTCCGGAAGAAATCGGCGTTCACGCCGTTGATCAGAAGGTCGGCCTTCCCGTCGCCATCCCAGTCCGCGAAGCAGAACGTCCGGCGTCCACTGCCTCCGCCGGTCTTCTCGGCCACGCGCAGCGCGGTACGACTCCCGTCCGCGTTGACCACCTGAAACGCCCGCTGCGGCGGCAGCAGTTCCAACGCCCCGGAGGGCGTCCGTCGCCGCTCGAAGAAGGCGAGATAGCCCTCCGTGTCCAAGGTGACCAGGTCGGTCAGGCCGTCGTGGTTGAGATCGATCGCCAGAGGCGTGCTGCGCCACTGCGTCACCAACTCGCGACCCTGCGGCTGCCACCAGTTCCAGGCCGGCTTCGGCGTCGGTCCGGACCACGCCACCTCGATCGGCTGCGCGGCGGCGAGCTTCGGGTCCGTCCGCGTCCCGACGTTGCGGTACCAGACGATCCGGCCCCAGATCCCGTTGGTGATCAGATCCGGCAGGCCGTCGCCATCCCAGTCGGCGACGCTTGGGTTGGTGTAGCCCCACTTCCGTTCCGCCGGGCCTTGGATCGAGCCATTGGGTCCCGCCTGTTCACGAATCACCTTGCCGGCCGCCGTGAGATACACCGGGAGCGCCCAACGAGGCGTCGTGCCGCCGAGGTTCTTGATGAAGCCGACATAACCGGCGCTGTCGCCGACGATGAGATCCTCCAGTCCGTCGCCGTCCCAATCGACGGCACAGGGGATCGCGAGCGCGCCGAACTTAACGTCGGTGGCGATCTGCCGGAAATACACCGGCGGCACGAACTGCGGGATGCCATCGACCCGCTTTCCCGTCCCGCGCAGCAGCGCCACGCGTCCGTCTTCGTCGCCACACACCAGGTCGAGGATGCCGTCGCCGTCGAAGTCCACCGCCGTGGGCGTGATCATGCACAGGTCCATGTGGAGCGGCACACCGCCCACGGTGATCGCGCGACCCGGAGCATAGACCGGATTGGTGCGCGTGCCGACGTTCTCGAAATAGGTGAAGCCATCGAGGAACTCCCCGCACACGAGGTCCAGGTCACCGTCGCCGTCGAAATCGCCGAACGACGGCGAGGGCTGTCCGTACGTCTCCAGCCAGCGATCGTCCTGCGTCTTGAGCTGGATCGGCTCGGCATAGCGGGGTGCCGACTCCGTCCCGACGTTGCGCAGGAAATAGACCTGGCCGCGCAACGGACCGGTCTTCCATTCGCCCTGGTCGCTCCACTGCGACACCTTGGGTGAGACCTCGCCATAGTCGCTCCAGTAATCGACGCCGACGACGAGATCGGTCCGGCCGTCCCCGTCGTAATCCACAAACCGCCACTGCTTCGCCCGCACCCGGGCCTTTGCCGGCACCGGGTCGGTCGCGGCCAACGCTTGGGGATGCTCGAAGGCAGAGCGCAGGAAATTGGGATAGACCGTTCCCGTCGTCGTCACCACCGGGCGCCCGTTCACGTACGAGACCTGCGGTGACGGTGCCGACTTGCCGAGGCGGACCGCTGGTTTCATGAGCGGCAGGCCAGTGGCAATGTCGATGGTGCCGGTGTTCTCGAAGAAATAGGCGCCGTTGTAGGGACGGTCCGTGCACACGACCACGAGATCCATGAGGCCGTCCCCGTTGTAGTCCATCGGCAGCGGCCACGCCCACAAGCCGACGCCGAGATCCGAGACGGTCCCGGGTTGGTTGTACTGCAGGCGGGAGAGCTGGTTGTGCGGAGCCGATACTCCGGCAACGGTGAGGAACAAGAGGCAGACGAGGTATCGATACATAAAGACAAAGGGGGGCCGCCCCGCTTCGGAGCGGCGGGCGGTCAGGTCGAGTCGCGGATGGTGACGATCGGCGGCACGAAGATCTCGGCCGGCTGGGCGGCGACACGTTCGCCCATGAGCTTGAAGAGCTGCCCGACGACCTGGTGCACGATCTGGTCGTTGTCGGGGCCGACGCACGTCAGCGGCGGATCGAAATACTCGGAGCGGTCGTCGTCACCGACGCCCACCATGGCGATCTCCGCGGGGATGCGACGGTTCGCGTGCTTGATCGCCTGGTACGCTCCGAGCGCCAGCGAATCGGTGACTGAAAACAGCGCGTCGAACGGCCGGGAGTCGCGCCGCAAGGCTTCCCGGACGGCCCGCTCGGCCGTCGCCGGCGCAAAGCCGCCCGCGGTGATCCGGCGCGGCTCCTCGCCGGTCTGCAGGCGCGCCGCCTCGGCAAAAGACGCCACGCGGTCGGCGGTGCTCTGCGTCAACGTCGGCGGCACCAGCACCACCGGACGCGTCCGGCCGCCGCGGAGCAGGAGGCCCGCCACCCGCCGGCCGATTTCTCCCGGCGCATCGAGGACACAGGTGTAGGTCGGGAGCCGCCGGCCTAGCACGACGGCAGGATACGGCAGCGTCGTGGCGGAGAGAAACGCATCGTCGGCCGGCAGCGTGTTGGTGAGGATCACGCCGTTGAACCGGCTGGCGTTGAAGAGCCCGCGCAGCTCCTTCAGCCGACCGGCGTGAAACATGTCGATCGAGACCGAGTACTGCCGGCCGGGACCGGCCCGGCGATCGATCGCACGCTGCACCTCCCGCAGCAGGCTGCTCACGAGCGGCAGCGGAGCCTCGAATGTCGTGAGGATGCCCAGGTCATACTGGCGCACGCCGGGATCGTTGGTGCGCAGGCGGCGGGCGGTGAGATTGGGGACGTAGCCGAGCTCGCGCACGGCCTGGCGCACGCGTTCGACGGTGGCCGGGGCGACCCGCCGCTCCTCGTGCCGGTTGGCCAGCACCGAGGAGACGGTGGCGTTGGACACGCCCACATGCTGAGCGATCGTGCGGATCGTGACCGGGGGACTCTTCGCGTCAGCCATGGTCTATCTCTGCGGCACGTACAGCCCCCCTGACAAGGCCGGCATCGGCCGTGACCAGGTCGTCGAACCGCGCCCCCAAAGGCCGGGGACGTCTTTAAAACGCAGCGCCATCCGCCTTGGTTCCGCAGAAGTTGACCTCGAGCCCGAGCTCGTTCGCCAGCGCCGCCTTGGCGTAGGCCGCGAGATCCGCCTCCGCCGCGCTGTTGGCATAGGCGACGTGGACGTGGTTGGCCTTGTGACGCGCCATCATCTGGTCCCGCGAGACACCGTAGGTCACCGCATGCATGATCGGCCATTCGGCGCAGGTTGCCTTCCAGCGCCGCTCCGTCTCGGCCTTGGGCAACCTCGCCACCCGGCCGCGACCGAGGTCGAGCTTGAGCCGGTCGTCCTCGACGTAGATGCGGCTCCAGACGATTTCGCCCGGATGCGCCACGCCGCACAGCGTGCCGCCGCCCAGCCGGAAGTACATCGGCGGCTGGCGGTACGATTCACTGCCGCGATAGCCGCCGATGTGATGCGCCGCCGGGGCGGCGCCGGAGATCAGGAGAACCCAGACGTAATCCTTGGTGGAGCCGCTCCGATCCCAGTCGCCCCAGCGGAGGTCGTGCAGCGTGTTCTCCACCGGCTGGCGGAGCGCGCGGTGGACGCGGCTCGTGAAGATGCCATCGAGCCCGGCGCATTCGTCAGCCTCGTTGAAATGCGTAAGCGGCGCGCCGCGGCGGATCACCTGGCCGGCAGCATTCTTCACCGGCGGCCGGCTCGCGTTGTTCAGCAAACCCTCGGCCAGGTCGCTGGCCGGAAGGAGGTCCTTCAACCCTTGCTGGTACTGGATGCCGATCGCCTCGCAGCCGAAGTCGTCGGCGAGGCGCAGCGCCGCGACGTACAGCCGGCACTGCGCCAGCACCTGGTTCTCCGTCAGCTCCGTCGCTTCGTCCCGGCCAAAGTGGAATTTCAGCCCCTTGGCCTGGAGCCACTCGTAAACCGCCAGCGCGTCGTCATCGGGCACAAAGGTGGTCGCGTAGTACAACGCCGACTGCGACAGGCGTTCCTTGTACACGCCGGTCGAGAACAGGAGGCGGTCCGGGATGATCGCGTTGAACATGCCCATGCAGCCTTCGTCGAACACGCCCATGATGCTCTTGTTGCGACGAAGGTCCTCGGCGATCGGCCGCGCCACGGCCTGCGCCTCCTTCGGCACCCGCGCCGCCGAGAACGGGTGCACATGCGTCAGGCGATGGCGGCAAGTCCCGGTCCGGAGCCAGCGCTCCAGCCCTCCGAGGAAGAACGCATCCGTGAAGTCCTCGCTCCAGAGCGTCGAGTAGCGGACGCCGGCCTTCGTCAGCGAGCCGTTGAGATTCAGCATGCCGACGAGGCCCGGCCACTGGCCGCTCCAGTTCGCGACAGTGAGGATCGGTCCGCGATGGGAGATCAGGCCGGGCAGCACATGATGCGAGTATTGCCAGACCGCCTCCGCCACGATCAAGGGCGCCTCCGGATCGATCCGGGAAAACACTTCCATACCTTCCTTCTGCGAGGCGATGAATCCGTGCTGCAGATCGGGTTTGTAGGGATGCGCCCGGACCAGCTTGCACCCGAGCTTGGTCACCGCCCGAGCCAATGACTGCTCCATCGCGTGCTGCGCAGGCCAGCAGACTTCATTGGCCGACTGACGAAGGTCGCCACTCGCGACCAAGAGAACGGTTTTCATAGTCATAGAAACAGGATCACCTGGCTTGCATCAGGCGCCGCGCCGCGAGGAAGTCGCGGTGCAGCCGGTGAAAAACGCGATATTTGGCTTCGTGGTACCCGGCGACCGCTCCGCCGGCCGGCTCGACCGCCCTCCCCTCGCCCGACATCGCCACCATTAGCGCCGGCAGTTTTCCGCCGCCGGCCGCCGCCGCGCCGAGGATGGCGGAGCCGAGCAGGACAGACTCCGGCTCCCGCGGCAGAATCAGCCGGCAACCGGTGATGGTGGCATGCTCGCGCAGGAAAAGGGGATTTTTGCTCCCGCCGCCACAGACGAGGACGGTGTCGATCGCGTAGCCCTTCCGGTTCATCTCCGCGATGATGTGCCGGGTGCCGTAGGCCACGGCCTGGATCGTCGCCAGATACAGCCGGGCAAGGTCGTCGAGCGTGGCGGACAGCGACAGGCCGGACACCACGCCACGGAGCGTCGGATCGCTCCGCGGCGAGCGGTTGCCATGGAAGTCGGGCAGGACGTGCAACTCGCGCGTGAGCAACGACGAGGAGGGCAGACCGGCGGCTTTGCCCAGAGCCTCGACCCGCGCGTTGAGCACTTCGTACACGGTTCGCGACTGCCGCCGGGCCTCCAGCTTGAGCACCCCGGCCGCAGCATGGGAAAAGACGATGTGATCGATCAGCGCGCCGGTCGCGGACTGCCCGCCTTCGGTCAGCCAAAACCCGGGCAGCATCGCCGAATAGTAGGGCCCCCAGATTCCTCGCACGAAACGCGGCTCGCGTGAGACCGCCATGTGACAGGACGACGTGCCGCCGATCAGCGCGAGCCGGCGGTTGAGGTCCGCCGCGCGGAGCCGCCCTTGGCCCGCGCTGGTCCCGAGCAGCCCGATCCCGCCCGCATGCGCATCGATGATACCGACGCCGACGGGCGTGCCGGCCCGCAGCCCGAGTTCGCGGGCCGCGGTCGCGGTAAGCCCACGGCCCAGAGGTTGTCCCATCGGGCGGATCCGCGCTCCGATCCGCGCAAACCCGTCGTCCACCAGTTCGTCCAGTCCCACCTGGCGGAAGAAGTCCCGATCCCAACCCGAGCCATCAAGTCCGGCGTGGCCGAGATAAGTCCATTTGCAGACGACGGTACACAGCGACCGCGTGGCGTCGCCCGTGGCGCGATAGGTCAGGTAGTCGGCCAAGTCGAAAAACTGCGCCGTCCGTCTCCAGTGGGTCGGCAGACTCTCCTTCAGCCAAAGGAGCTTCGGGGTCTGCATTTCCGGCGAAACCGCACCGCCGACGTAACGCAGGACTGCATGCCGCGTGGCGTTGATCCGCTCCGCCTGCGCGGTCGCACGATGATCCATCCAGACCATCACGTTCTGCTCGGCGCGTCCGGTGGTGCTGATGGACACGGGCTTCCCCTCGGCGTCGATCGCCACGAGCGAACAGGTCGCATCAAAGCCGATGCCGTCGATCGCATCGCCGTTGAGCCCCGCTGCACGCAGCGCCTGTTGCACCGCGACCCGGCACGCGCGCCAGATATCCTCGCTCGATTGCTCGACGTGGTCCGGCGCCGGCTTCCACAGGCGAATCGGTGCGCTGGCCGAACCCAGCCGCACGCCCTTGCCGGTGAAAACACCGGCCCGGGCGCTTCCTGTTCCCACATCAAGGCCAAGAAAGTACTTCATGCGAAATAATCAGGCATGGCAGCGGCGGGCTACCAGCGGTCCGAACGGAATGGCGCGGCGGGCAGACCGGCCGCGTTGAAGAGCGTCGCATCCGGCGCATTGCGCCAGGCGTAGCGCACCGCCACCGGTGCCGGCACCGACGCAGCCGAAACGATCAGGGCATCGCCCGCGACCTTCGCCTCCGCCGGCACGAACACGCGATCCGCCCCCGCCACCTCAAAGCTCTGCGCCGCGGGATTCCGCAGCCTGAGTCCGTCCGCATGTGTGAAGGTCACCCGCAGGGCCGTCCCGTCCCGCTGAGCCGCGGCAAACAACGGCCCGGAGTACTCCTGCTTTTCGCCGAGCAACTGGTGCCGGGCCACGAGCGCCAGCCGGCGCCCGACCTCCTGCTTGTTCTTGGGGTGAATGTTGGTGGCGTCGCCGATATCGAGCGTCACCGCCATGCCGGTTCGCGGCAGCGCGAGCGCCGCCATCTGCGACTCCCGGAGAAACGCCCACGCCTGGTCGGTCTTCTCCGGCACCCGGCCATAGTTCGCCAGTTGCACGAAGTAGAACGGCAGCTCGGGCGCGGCCAGTTCGGCCCGCCATTGCCGAATCATGCCCGGAAACAGCGTCTGGTATTCAGCCGCCCGCAACGCGTTCGCCTCTCCCTGATACCAGAGCACGCCGCAGAAGCGTGCCCGCAGCAGCGGAGCGATCATCGCGTGATAGATGCCCGACGGCATCCAGCGGCTGCCCGGACCTTCGGCCGCCACCGGCTTGCGACGATTGAACGCCTTGCCCGCCGCTTTCGCCGCCGCAGCGTCGGCCGTCCACTTCGCCGTCGCCTTTTCCTGGGCGGCGACGCGCTCCGGGTAGGTGGCCAGGAACTCTTTCCAGCGGCTTTGAATCGCCGCGGCCGCCGGATCCGCGGCGAGCGCGGGCGGGCTCATCCAAGCCTCGATGAAAGTCCCGCCCCAGCTCGCGTTGACCAAGCCGATGGGGACGCCCGTCCGCGCCTGATACTCGCAGGCAAAGAAGAAGCCGACGGCGGTGAACGCGCCGACGGTCTCGGGCGAGCAGGTCTCCCACGCTCCGGGACAGTCGCGCTGCGGCCTCTCCGCCACGAGATGCGGAATCTTGAAATGCCGGATCAGCGGGAACGTCGCCGCCGCGATCTCCTGCTCGGCGTTGCGCACCTCGGAAACGCGGAACTCCATGTTCGACTGACCCGAGCACAGCCACACGTCGCCGACCAATATGCCGTCGACACGCCGGGTTTCTGATCCCTGCACCACGAGTTGCGCCGGCTGCGCCGCGGTTGGCTCCGGCGCCAGCATCGCGAGCCAGCTGCCGTCCTCGCCCGCCTTGGTCATGACCGACTGGGAATGAAACGTGATCTTCAGGTTCTCTCCGGGAGCGGCCCAGCCCCAAACCGGGAGCGGCTGATCCCGCTGCACGACCGCTCCGTCGCGGAACAACGGCGCGAGCGTGATCTCGGCCCGGCCGAGCGCCAGCGCGGCAACCCATCCGACCGCGAGCGCGGTGAGGCGAAAGGTAACGGCGATGCTTCTCATGGGAAAAAGGAATGCTCAGCGCGACAGCAGGTCCGGACCGACCTCGACCACGCACACCTGCGCCCATTCACCCACGCGCCGCGTGTAGGCAATGCGGCGGCCGTCGGGTGCGAACACACAGGCGTACGGCTGCGGGTCGTGCGGCGGATCACGGCGGGCGGTCAACCGAAGGGTGCGTCCGCTGGCGACCTCCGTTGCGCAGACGCTGCCGTCGCGAATGCAGGCGATCCACCGGCCATCGGGGCTCCAGGTGAACGTCGACGCCACCGCGGGGGCACCGTGGCCGATCGGGTGCATGGGCCCGCCGTTGGGGGAAACCGTCCAGAGTTGCGCCGCGCCGTCTTCATTCGGCAGCAGAAAAGCAATCGCGCTCCCATCCGGCGCGCAGCGGAGCCAGTGCCTCGGTACGGAGGCCAACCCCCGTCGCTCGCGCGTGTCGGTGAAGGTGAGCCGCCGCTGCCGGACGTCGGCGGGCGGTGCCGGTCGACGCGTGGTCGTGCCCGCGAGCGGGCCCGCACCGGGACGCCGCAGATCGTCGGGAAGATCGACGATGAACACTTCCGCGTGCTCGCGGCCGTCCGCCGCCACCACCCGGCCTTGGAAGGCGAGCGCCCGCTGTTGCCAGGAACCATCGGGCTTCCGATAGCCGCGCGTGCCCACCCAGCCTTCCTCGAAGGCGCGACTGATTTCATCGGAGCCGGGACGCGGTTTTGCCACCGTGCGCGTCACGAGGACCGAGAAGGCCGAGCCGTCGTGGGAACGCGGATGCGTGGGAGGCACTCGCACCGGGCCGCCGTCGAGCAGGGCGACGCCCACATTGCGCTGGTTCGGGTCGTGCTCCGGCGCATCTGCCCGGGCGTCCAATTGGGCCAACACCTCGTCTTCGTAGGTGAAGCTGATGCGGGTGCCGTCCGGACTGAAAACATGCACATGCGAACCGCCGCGCAGTACGCCGGCGACAAATGGCGGGGCGTATCCCTCCGCATCGAGCGCGGTGCCCGCTCCCGGCTGCGCCCGGCTCACCATCCAGCCGCAGCGCCGGGTCGTGCCGTAGGTCCAGTCGGGGGTGGGATGCTCGGGACCGAGGATGAAGACCACGTGAGAGCCATCGGGCGCGCAGGTCACCGCACCGCAATGAGCGCCCCCCGTGGCGCGGAAGAGCTCACGGACCTGGCCGGTCACGACGTCGACTTCCTCGATCCTGATCCCGTCGAAGCGATCGTCGGCCGAACGCGTGTCGTACACGACCGCCCCACTGTCGGGCGTCCAGACGTTGAGATTCGTCAGCACGTGGCCGTGCTCCTTCGTGGTGAGGACGTGGTCACGACAGCGGTCCGAGACATCCTCCAAACCGAACGCGACCGCCGTCCGGGGCGCGCCCACAAGTGCGCCCACGACCAGAGGCCAGGACCATGGCGGCAACGTGATCACGGGGCGGTTGTCTCCCAAGGCACGTCAGTCTCCGGCAGCGCCGCGAGGGTCCACGCATCGAGGCGGCGGAGCACGGCGGTGCCACCTTCCGCGAAGAAAGTTAGCGTGAGATCGGCAGGATCAGGCCGCACGACCGCCACTTCGGCGATCCGGCCTTCGTCGGCGAACACCTCGATTACACCCCGATCAAGAAAGACGTGCAGACGTACCCGTCCGGAGTTCGACGGTGCCAGCCGCACGGTGCTGCCTGGCAACCGGAGTTCGCCCGGCACATAGCGCAGTTCCACGCCGCGACTCCCATTGCTCGCGGTCCGCACGCGCAGCCCGCAGGCGCGGGCATCACCGAGCTCAAGGTCGGCGATGAGTTCCAGCCGATCGCCCGTCACACCCGGAATCGCCCGCGTTGTGTTGGCGACTGTGAGATTGGCCACCGTCTTTGCCTCCCCTCGCAGTTGCGCGAGTTCCGGCACGGGTTCGAGGCGCGGCCGCAAGTCAGCGCCCAGCGTCAGCACCCGAGGCAGCGCCAGACAGTCCCGCCAGCCGCGTCCGCTCGGGAAGCCTTTCACGAGGCCGAGGAGAATCTGCCGGCCCTGGCCGTCGCGCAGGCCGTGGGTCGCATAGAACGCCTTGCCCTGATGAAGCCGGCCTTCCCGCTCGACGGTGAACCGCGCGGTTTCGGGATCGAAGCGGCCCACCCAATATTCCACCGGCCCCTTGGGCGAGAGCAGTAGGATCCAGCGGTCGCCGATCGGGAACAAATTGGGACATTCCGCGCTGAGACCCGGCCGATCGTAGAACACGCCGCGATAGGTCCAGTGAGTCAGCGCTGCGTCGGTGGCCTCGTAAATCGGCACGTGCTCTGCCGCCAACAGCATGAAGGTTCGGCCACCCGTCTCGAACACGAAGGGATCCCGCCAGGCGGCATGCTGGGCCGGGCCGTCCTGCCGGTCCGCCGCGACCACGGCCTGACTTGGGTCGCGTTCCCAGCGGGTAAAGGCCGCATCGCGCGGCGCCACGCGCCACTGCGACCGCATGCCCGCCGTCGCCGGCACCGAGGCATAGAACAACAGCGGAGCACCGCCACGGGGCTGGAACGCGCCGCCCGAATAGCACTGCGCCTCACCCCGCTCCCAATCGGGCCAGAGCGCGATTGGCAGATGCTCCCAGCGCACGAGATCCCGGCTGCGGGCTTGTCCCCACGTCATGGCCCCGGCTCCGGGCCGGTCCGCGAAGACGTTCCACTGATAGAAGAGATGATACCAGCCATCCGCCCAAAACGGGCCGTTGGGATCGTTCATCCGTTGGGCCGGGGGGAGAAAATGATACTGCGGCCGCCAGGGATCCTCGCCCGCCCGCCGCCGCGCGGCTGCGACGTCAGCCTGCGCCTCCTGCCGCGCGCTTTGCACTGCCATGGGCACATCGCCGCTCGGTGCAGTCGCCGGCGTTTCGGCCCAACTCAGCGCCTCCACGCGCACAAAACCGTCGTCGCCGTCCACCAAATCCACCACTTGGAGCTGTCCTTTCCGGCCCAACCAGCGGCGGACATCCCAAGTAACTGTCCGCGGCGTGGTGCCTCCACCGGTCGCGGTCCGCACGACCTGTCCGTCACAGAGAAGATTGAAGGCGGCGCGGAAGGGATGGGCGCCGCCCGTGATCTGGAAAACCAAGCAAGGCTGCGTCAGCGAGAACGGCGGCGAAGTCAGCGTGCCGGTCGCGCCCGTGCCATTCGTCGCCACCCGGCTGTCCGCCCAAACCGTCGCAGGCAGGTCGGCGTTCGGCGGACGCAGCGACGCGTTCAGCGCCGATCCTGTTGCCGTCCAGCGAGTGCGTGCGGGAAGCGCCGCCCCCTCGCTGTGATCGGGCGGCGTTGCTTCGGCGGCCAGCGTGGATTGGGAAGTGACCGCAATGACGGCCAGCAGCGCGCCAGCCGCAACGGAAACAACCGATGGACGCAGGGGGATCATCGGGTGGGTTTCAATACACGAGGTCCCGGAAGTTCCTCACCCGGTGAAAGGTGATCAGGTTGCCTTCGTGGGCGCTCTTGGCCCGGGCATCACCGCTGCGCGAGAGGATCACGAGGTCGTCACCGTCGATATCCATGCTGGCGTAGTGCCGCGCCTCGCCGGGACCGTTCCCCACGGCGACCAGCCCGGCAAAACACCAGTCCACGAGATTGCGGGAGAAATGGAGCACGAGCCGGTGCCGTTCGTTGTAGGGTAGATCGAACCGGTCAGGGGGCAATCGATCGGCGCGACGCATCGAGTCGGTCGCCTGCGAACCGACCATCCAGTACAGCTTGGTCTGGCGATCGTAAACGAGGTGGAAGCGCAGCTGTCCGCCGGGTACCGGCAGGTAAAGCATGGGCTTCCCGGACGGGGCCCGTTCCAGCGACATCGTCATCGAGCCGTCCGGTTGCTCGACGACCTTCGTGAGGCAGGCGAAGCCGGTGCCGCCCGTGTGGGCACGCGCGAGGATGTGAAAGGTGTGTCCGGCGGGGTCGTACCAGTCGTGATCGGGATCGAGGATCTGCACGACCTCGGGCTCGACCCAGCCGATCGGCGGCATCGTTCGCCGCGGCGACTCGGCGACAACGGCGCGGTGCGGGTAGTTTTGCCGGAGGAAGGGAACGCCGAAGAAATCGAGGCCGGACGTGTTGATCGCGTTGTCCCGTACGCCGGGAACGACGTCCGCGAAGACCTGTTCGCTCGAGAAGGTCCACGCCGCCGGCTGGGTGAGGTCGGTCCCGGCACGGGCGCGCAGCAGCACGAGCCCCTTCTCGCTCGGTCCCCACGCGTCGATGACCGCGTGCCGGTGTTCGAAGGCCAGATACACACTATCGTTGGCGTACCAGACGTTCGCCGGCGTCTGCTGCCAGACCTCGCGGTGGGCGGTGAGTTCGCGAGGCGCGGACCAGGTCACGCCCTCGTCGGCGGAGCGCTGAATGGGCAGGCCCGCTCCGGTCGCCAGGTAGTACACCGCCTTGCCCGCGAGAAACAGCCGGCCCTGCAACTCAGGGCTGGTCGCACGCCGCGTCCAGGTGACGCCATGATCGTCCGAACTGAGGAGGATTTCCTGCGCCGGACCGAAGCGTTTCGAGTCCTTGCTCGCCTGGGCGTACGCCGCGAGCAGCCGCCCGGAAGGCAGCCGGAGGATGCTCGGGGAGTACAGTGGGACGGAGCTGGGCGCCGGCGATTCGCCTACGACGACATAGGTGTTGGCCAGCGGGCGGATCGGCTGGGCCTGCGTCTCCACGCCGGCTCCGCCGAGCATGAGCGCGGCGTCAAGGGCAAGGAGAAGTCTGAAGCTCATCGACGTGGGGTGGCGGAAACGTCGGACGCGGCTCAGTACACGAGGTCGCGGAAGTTTCGGACGCGGTGGAAGGTGATCAGATTCCCGTCGTGCGCGCTCTTGGCGCGACTGTCTCCGCTCCGCGAAAGGATCACGAGGTCGTCGCCGTCGATGTCCATACTCGCATAGTGCCGCGACTGCTTCGGCGACGGCCCGATGGCCACGACGCCAGCGAAGCACCAATCGACGAGGTTGCGGGAGAAGTGCAGCACGAGCCGGTGGCGCTCGTTGTTGGGAAGGTCGTAACGCTCCGGCGGAAGCCGGTCGGGGCGCGCCATCGAGTCCGTCGCCTGCGAGCTCAACAGCCAGTAGAGCCGCGTCTTCTCGTCGTAGCAGATATGGAAGCGCATCTGTCCGCCGGGAAACGGCAGAAAGAGAACTGGCTTACCGGACGGCATCTTCTCGAGCTGCGTAGTCATGGTGCCGTCGTCGTTTTCGACCACCTTGGCGACCGCGGCGTAACCGGTGCCGCCGGTGTGGCCCCGCATGAAGAGATGGAAGGTGTGACCGGTCGGATCGTACCAGACGTGATCCGGGTCCCGCACCTGCACGACATTGGTCTCGAGCCAGCCGATCGGAGCCATGGAGCGCCGGCCGCCCACGCTGCTCTTCGCTGGGTACGTCATCGGGAAGAACGGAACGCCGAACCAGCCCAGGTCCATGTCGTTCTTTTCGTAGCCGGGAACGACGTCCCGAAACGCGAGCTCGGAGGCGAAAGTCCAGCTCTCGCGTTTGGTGAGGTCGGCCGCCTCGCTGGCCCGCATCAAAACTGGCGCAAGTTCGCCGACCGGCCACGCGCGGATCGTGTTCGAAACCCGGCGCTCCATCACGAGGTATACGCGTCCGCCCGTGTGCCAGACATTGCAGGCGGACTGATGCCATTGCTGGCCCGACGTCAGCTCCACTGGCTCGCCCCAGGTCTCGCCTTGGTCCTTCGAACAGGCGACGCGCAGGTCACCCTTCTGCCCGAGATAATAGATGTTGGTCCCGGCCTGAAACAGCCGCCCATGCGTCATCGCCATGGCGCCGCGCTGCGTCCACGTGACGCCATGGTCGTCGGAGCTGAGCAGGACGGCGTTGGCCATGCCCTTCCGACCCGCGGCACCGCCGCGGTCGTAAGCCGCCAGGAGGCGTCCGCTCGGCAGCCGGAGGAGGCTGGGCGTGTACAACGGGATCGTCGCCGGGTCCGGAGACTCGCCGACCGCCACGAACGGATTGGCGAGCGGACGGACCGGACCGCCGACGGACTCGGTCGCCGCGGGCGTCGCTGCGCCGAGCGCGGCCGTGAGGACTGACCACGCCACAACGGCGCGGAGGGGAAACGTGCTGCGAATCATGGATTGCATGGTGCCAAACGGGCCACCGGCCATCGGCCTCGCCTGGCCCATGATGCCCAAGGCGAGACCGACGCGGGTGAGCCCCTGCGATCAAAACCGGCCCGAGACGCCGAACGTCATGACCGTGCCGTTATACGTGGCGGCGGAGATGTGCGATGAGGACAAGCCGCGGTAGAGCTTCTGCGGCGCGTTGAAGATGTTCGCGAGGTCGCAGAAGAGGGAGAGTCCCTTGGTGAGCTCGTACGACGTGCCGAGGTTCACGGTGGTCTTGGCCATCCGGTACTGCAGCCGGGACGGATCCGCCGAGTAGTTCGAGAGGTAACGGCCGGTGTAGTTGACCAGCACCCGAGCGCCGAACCGGCGGTACTTGTAGGTCAGCCCGCCATTGGCCGTCTTCGGGACGAAATTCGCGATCTCGCTCGTCGAGCGCACCGTCGATTCGCCGTAGTCTCCATTCGTCGTGAGCTGGGTGTAGTTGGCGAAAACGCCGAGCCCCTTGAGCAGGCCGGGGAGAAAACTGAACTGCTGCTGGTAGTTCAATTCAATGCCCTGCATCCGGGCGTTACCGCCGTTGAACGCGCTGATCAGGCCGTAGCCGGAGTAGTCGCCGTTATAGCCGTTGTCCGGACCGGTGCCGATGACCCCCACCTGCGCGCTGGTGATGAAGTCGGTCAGGTCCTTCCGGAACACGCCGACCGACAGCAGGCCCACCGGCTCGAAGTAGTACTCGAGACTGGCGTCCCAGTTCTCCGCGTGCTGCGGCTTCAGGCTCGGATTGTTGATCGTCACCGTCCCGTTCGTGTCGCTGACCGTCCGACTCGGCGTCAGTTGGCTGGCGGCGGGGCGGCCGATGCTGTTCGACCAGTTGGCGCGGGCCTGGAGGTTCGGAGCGATGCGATAAGTGAGATACACACCCGGGAACCAGTCGGCGTAGTGTCCGCGCGTGGTCTGTGGATGATCGTAGTCGAGGCGCGCCGAACCGATGGGATCAGCCGCCTGTTGCGCGGCGGTCGTCAGCGATTTGGCCGCGATCCGTCCAAACGCATCCACATCCGTCCGCTCGAAGCGGGAGCCAATCAGGATGCGCAGGCGCTTGACCGTGACCTGCGACTGCAGATAGGCCGCGAGGACATCCTCGGTAACCTGGCTCGAATCCGAAAGCCGGCCCGACTCGGCATAGTACAGGTTCTCCTTCCAGAACTCGGGGTGTTCCCGGATCGAGCGCATCGCGAGCGACGACTCGACATAGGGCAGGTCGATGCCGTGCCGCAGCTCGCCCGAGGTCACGATCGACGGATCAACCAACGAGCCGAGCGCGCCGCCGGCATACGCCCACTGCCGATCGCCCGCCGTGACATCGAAGCGCTCGGACCGGTAGCGGGCGCCGGCCTTGACGATTGCCTTGAGCGTCGTCGGCAGGACGTAGCTGGCGTTGGCGGAAGCGGCGTAGATATCGGTATCGCGCCCGCCGTTGCGGGTGACGAGCTGACCGCTGCCGTAGCTGGCAATGCTCGACAGACTGGCGCCGGACGTCTGGGTGAACTGCGGGTAGATGTCGCTCCCGGTCTTGTCCAGGATCCAACCCGTCTTCGTCGTGTTCATCGTGAAGATGCCGCCGCTTTGGTCCGGCGTCCGGCCGTTGCCGAGGTTCGGGTGGCTGTAATTGTAATTCGCGTCGTAATCGAGCTTCCAGCGGTCGAACTCGTGCTTGCCGCCGAGGTTCAGCTGCCGCTCCCGCGTCATGAAGCTGTACATCGTGGAGTTGAGCTGCACGCGCGACGACGAGATGGGGTTCACCTGCGTGACATCCTCGGTGTAGCCGGGCGCAATGCCGGAGGAGCTGGTGGTACCCACGCTGCGCGACGTGTAGGCGCGCATCGTATAGAGGCGGTTGTACGGCTCGAACGCGTCGTTGTAGAGGAAGTTGAGGAAGAACCGGGAGTTGTCGGAGAGCCGGTAATCGACCTTGAAGTTGGTGCTCGTCTGCTTGCGGTTGTTGTAGCCGTCGGTGGTGCGGTAATCCCAGACGTACGCCGGCGAGTTCAGCGTGTACTCGTAGTCCTGGATCATCTTGTAGTAGCCGGATACGTTCTCGCTGTAGAAGGCGTCCACGGAGATGCCGAGGTTGTGGGTGCCGCCAAAGGCGTTGAACACCTCCTGGTAGCTCGCGTTCAGCAGCGGATGGAGCCGCCGCTGCTCGCGCATCGGGATGGTGTCGTAGAACGGCGCAGCCCAGCGGCCCGAGAGGCGATACGCGAAACGCCGGGTCTCCTTCATGTCGAGGGCGGAGCGCGTTTTGAAGTTCACCGAGCCGCCGAGCGAATCGGCCGGCATGTCGGGCGTCGGCGCCTTGACCACGTCGATCTCGTCGAACAGCGCGCCCGAGATGGCGTGCGGCCGGAAATCACGGCCCATGCCACCCGTGCTGGCCTGGAGATTGCCATCGACGCTGACGGTGTTCAAGCCGGGGGCGGTGCCGCGGATCATGACGCCGGTGATGTTGCCCTCATCATCGAGCCGACCGCCGATGCCTGGCAGCCGGACGAGGAGTTCGCCGGCGTTGTCGTTGCTGAGCCGGCCGAACGCATCGAGCGCGACGACGCTCTTCACATTGTCGGCGGTGCGCTGCCGCGTGATCGAGGCGGCATTGCCCTCGCGTTCGCCGGACACCCGGAACTCCTCCAACCGGTATACTTCGGCGGTCAGGTCGAAATTGTGCACCGCGCGGTCGGAGCCGCCCACCGCGACGGTGGCGTGGATCGGATCCAGGCCGGTGTAGGAGGCGACGACCTGATGCGTGCCCGCCGGCAGGTCGAGCAGGAGGTAGTTGCCCGTCTGATCGGTGATGGCCGACAGGCCCAACGCGGGAACGTCGACCCGGGCGCCCTCGAGGAAACGGCGGGTGGCGGCATTGCTCACCGTGCCGGAAAGGCTCGCGGCTTCGACCCGGCTGACCGCCAGGCACGTCATCAGGCCGCAAACGAGAACCAGAAGGACGCGCGAGCAAAGATGACGGGCGCGCGCTCCGCGGATGGTGGGTGTGTTTTGAGGCATCGTGGTATCTTGGGGAAAAGGGGACGGACGTGACCGGCTGAAGCGGCCGTTACTCGGCGTGCCGGGCGCGGTGCCAGGCGGCAATTCCAAGCAAAAGGGCGCCGGCAACATAGACGACCGAGCCGAGGGCGATCGCCTCGCTCATGTTGTCGATGAGACGCGGGTGCCGTCCATAGCGAGTGGCAATGCCGACGGCCAAAGGCCCGAGGGCACCACCGGCCCAGCCGACGGTGTTCATGATTCCGGCCGCGGTGCCGCGGGCCGATGGCTCGATCGCGTCGTACAGCGCCGCAAAGATGCCCGAGTCGTACATCCCCTTGCAGACACCGAACAAGGTCATCGCCGTCACCAGGGTCACGCGGCTTTCGGTGTGGCCGACGATGAAGACGAAGATTGCGCCGACCGAGAGTCCGATCAGTTGCACGAGGATCCGGCCGAAGCGCAGCCGCGCCCCCAGCCAGTCCGCGAGCCACCCGGCAATCGGCACGACGAGTGCGCTCGCCAGATGAATGTAGAGCGTGCCGGTGAGGCCGGCGGACCCGAGCGAGTAGCCGAACTTTTCAACCAGGAACTTGGGGGTCCAGGTGAGGAAGATCACCGCCACGAAATTCGCGCAGAGGAAGGCGCCCATCAGCAGCAGCGCCACCGGCGTATGGAAGAGCAGGCGCAACGTCTGGCCAATCGGAAGCGAGGTGGTGCCGACGGCCGGATGCTGGGCCTCGGCCACCGCGCCCGACGAACCCCGGCGCGGCTCGCGCAACGCCCAGAACAGGACGAGCGCGAGGACGATTCCGATCGGGCCAAACCACCAGAACGGCGCCCGCCAGCCGTGCCGTTCCGCGAGTTCAGCCGCGAGCCAGCTCCCCAGAATCGTCCCCGCATAGACCGCCGACTGGTGCCACGACATCGCCCGCGAACGCGTGCCCTGGCCATGATAGTCGCTCAGCAGCGACATCGCCGCTGGAAAGTAGAACGTCTCGCCCAGCCCCGTCAGCGCGCGGATCACGAACAGCGCCGTCACCCCCTGGCACCACGCGGTGGCAAGCGTGAAGAAGCTCCAGACCACGCACGCCACGAGGATCAGGATCTTGCGGGGCCGCCGGTCCGCAATCAGACCAGCTACCGGCGCCGCCGCGGCATAGACCCAGGCAAACGCGGAGCCGATCCAGCCCAGCGCCACATCATCGAGGTTGAACTCGCGCGCCAGCAGCGGAAGCACCGAGCTGATTGCCTGCCGGTCGGCGTAGTTGAAGAAACAGACGAACCAAAGCATGCCGACCACCCACCATTTGTAGGCGGGACGGAGGGACTCCGCTGGCTGTGCTCTCAGTGCGTTCGTCATGGACGATGGCGGCGTGCCTCAGGCCTTGACGCGTGGACGGGATTCGGCCGGCGCCGTGAGTCCCGCCTTTGCAAGGACCGCACGGAGCTCGGCGACAATGCGTCGATACAAAACTTTCGATTGGGCCGAGATCGGCATCTGGGGCTCGCCCGCTTCGAAACCGCGGGCCTGGAGCCCGGCCCCCACGTTCACTGGGAAGGTCAGTTGATCGACGATCCGCCCCACTTCGACCATCAGCGCAGCCGGCGCGGCGATGTCGGTCTTCGTCGCCGCGGTGCTGGCCCGGTAGATTGCAACCATCACCTCGGGCACGATGTTGACGAGGCCGCCGATGCAGCCCGCCCCGCCGAGGGCAAAGACCTCCTGCAGCCGCGTGTCCGCTCCTGACATGACAACAAACCCCTTTTTGCGGCCGAGCGCGATGAGCTCGCGATGGTAGGAGAACTCACCGCCGCTCTGTTTGATCGCCGCCATCGACGCGCGGTCGGCAAAGGCTGAAATTGTGGCGAGCTCGATCTTCTTCCCAGTGAGCTCGGGAAAATTGTAGAGCATCACCGGCAAGCGGACGGCATCCGCGACCGCCAGGAAATGGGCCAGGATGTCGGCCTGGGACAGGGGGTAGAACATCGGGGGCATCAGCGCGATCGCGCGCGCTCCGGCCGATTTTGCATGCCGTCCGAGCTCGATGGCGTCGCCGACGCGCAGCGCTGTGACGTTGGCGATGACGGGCAGGGACTCGGCTGAAGCAAGGACCGCCTCGAGGATCCGCCGCCGCTGGGTAAGCGTGAAGAGCGGGAACTGGCCGGAGCTCCCCAGCGCCAGGAAGCCGGCGACGCCCTGTTTTCGCTCAAAGGCCATATGGCGGGCCAGTGCTCCGCGCTTCGTCCGACCCTCGGCGTCGGTTGGAATCCATTGCGCGGAATACACCCCGCGGGGCTTGAAATCGGTATTCATGATAGGGGGGCGGCTGAATCGATTTAGCCCGAATGGATGCTAAAACGTGTTAGCTGGCAAGCGGAATTTTTCGCCGCTGGAGAAAAGTATTCCCACGACGAGTTCCGCCGGGCGAAGGTGAGCCGGAGAGCGAACGGAAATTCAGGGCGCCAGTCCGACCGTCGGTCTGCGTCACTCCCTGTAAGATTCGGGTTTCGTCCCCACGCCGCTGTTGGCTCGACGGGCGGAATCGGAGTGCAGCGGTGTTAGCGCGCAGGCGGCGCCAGCCTGGCCTTCGTCTCGACCGGGAGGGGCGTAGCCGCGAGCCAGGCGTCGGCGGCGGTGGGCGCGTTGCGGCGCCAGCGCACGAAGGCGGCCGCAACCGCGGCGTCGCGCGCTTCCGCGCTCGGCAGGCTCTGCGCCCAAGCCAGCGCGGCCGTCGGGTTCTTCTGCGCCAGGAGCGGCGCCACGAACTCCGCCGCGCCGGCCTGCAGCGCCGGCGCCAGCGCGCCGACGAACCGCTGCGCCGCCGCGGCGTCCTGCAAAATCCAATACGAAAGCGCCGCCTGCAGCGTCTCCGGCGTCCGCTCGCCCAGCCGCGCCGCGTTGTCCGCCACCCAGCGACTGGCCGCCGCCCCATCACGCTGCGACCACGCGTTCGCCGCTGCCGCCAAGGCCACGCCCTGCGCTTCGGCGGTGCTGAGCGCCTGCGCCCAGGCCAGAGCGGCCTGCTCGTTCTTCGCCGCCATGATGCCGGCCACCACCGGCGCGTCAGTCGCCTGTTGCGCCGGCGGGAGCGACGCCACGTGGCGCCCAGCCGCCTCGGCGTCGGTCGCCGTCCAGGTTTCCAGCAGCCGCGCCATCGCGGTGCGCCGCGCGGTGTCGTTCGTCAAACCGTTCACCCAACTCACCGCTTCCGCCGGGCTTTTCGCGACGAGCGCGCGCGCCACAGCCGCTGCGGCCACGACCTGCCCCTCGCCCGCGGGCAACAGGGGCACGATGGCCGAAGCCGCCACCGGATCCGTGCGCACGAGGCCATGCAACGCGGCCGTCAGCGTCCGCGCCAGCGCCTCGCCGTGCAGCGAGCGCTGCGCGACTTCGATCACCCGCAGGGGATCGGCATGCACGAGATCCGCCAAAACGCTTTCGACCGCCATCTCGCGGTCGTCGTCCGCCAGGCCTTCCGCCCAGCCCAGCGCCGCCGTGGAATTCCGCCGCGCCCAGGCCGCCGCCACCGCGCGCAACGCCAGCTCCCGCGCCTCCCCACCCGGCACCCGCGCCAACCGGCGCGCCGCCGCGGCGGGGTCCTGCTGCGCGAGCACCGCAAAGATCACGCTGTAGCCGGCGCGCTGGTCGCGATTCGTCGCCAACTCGCCCGCCAGCGCCAGCGCCGCGTCGGGATCCGTTCGCACCAGCGTGTCCAGCGCCATGAGCAGCAGCGGCGTGAACTCCGCCGCGTCGCGCGGCTGTTGCCGCAACCACGCCACCGCGCCCGCGGCATCGCGGTCCAGCCACGCCCGGAAGAGCCGGCCAAATTCGCGATTCCGCTGCCCGCGGTCGGTCAGCGTCCGCGCCGCGTCAAACTGCGCCGCAAAGTCCGCCGGGGCGCCCGCCGTCGCGGTGGCCGCCGGACGCGAAGACGTCCCCGCGCCGCGCGTTGCCGCGGCCGGCGTCGCCGGTCCGGCCCGCCGCCAGGCGAACCAGGCCAGCGCGACGGCGGCCAGAATCAGGACGAACAGGAGAACTTTGCGGAGGGACATGGGCAGACCGGTCAGGGCGCTTCGTACACTTCCACCAGCGCCGTCGCCGGCACGCCACTGTCGCTCGACAGCACGACCGAGTAAACCCCCGGTTCGACCGTGAGCAGGAGCGCCGCGTCGCGGGTGGAGGTGAAGCCGAAGGCCCCGATCTGGGCGCCCACCGCGGCGATCTGCGCCGCGTTCCCGTCGGCCGTCCAGCCGGCGTTCTCCGCGATGACCTTGCCCTCGTGATAAACGGCGAGGCGCGGCTGCGCGACCGGGTCGGTGATGCCCAGTTCGACGAGCGTCGGGCCCGCGCCGCGGATGAGCAGGCGCTTCGGCACCGTGCCGCTGACGACGAAGCCGGCGATGACCGGACGCCCCGCGGCCACGTGCGCGCGCGTCGAGATGTTAACCATCTTCTGGCCCACGCTCGGTGCCGCGAGGTCGTACGCCTCGACGAGGAACGTGCCCGCACCGCCGTCGGCCGCCGTCACCATGATGGTGTACTGGCCGGGGGCGAGAGTGATGACCATGCCCGCGTCGGTGCTGCCCTTGTCCAGCGGGAAACCGCCGACCATGGCGGCCGCCGCCGCGGTCTCCTCGACGTTGCCGGTGCTCCAGCCTTCGTTCGTCGCGATGACCGTCTGGCCCGAGTAGAGCTGCAGGCGCGGACGCGCGAGGAAGTCGGCGATGCCGAACTGCTTCAGGCCGGGGCCGACCACGCGCAGGAGCACGGGTTTGGCCTCCTGGCCGGTGATGACCAGGCCGGCGATCGCAAAACCGCCGCGATCGATCGTCGCGCGCGACGAGAGGTTGGCCAGCCGCTGCACGGCCAGCACCGTCTCGGTGCCGCCCGCGAAGTTCGTGGTCTTGCCGTCCGCCGTCGTGACCTGCGCCGCAATGGTCGCGTCCGCGATGGTCGCCGCGATCGTCTGGTTGTTCACCGTGGTGATGGCCATCGCACCGGAGCTGTCGATCGTGCCGGTGCCGGCATCGACGCCGCTGTCGGTCTGCGTGATCACCAGCGCCTCGCCCTCGGGGCTCACGATGGTGTACGTCGTCGCCGCCGAGCCGGCGGCCGAGGCCTGGTAGAACCCGGCGTATTCGCCGGTCGTGCCGGTGTCCGACGCGCGGGTCGCGCTGAGGTCGGCATCCGCGGCGCCGGTGATGGTGCCGGAGAGCTCGCCCGATTCGGAGATCGCGCCGTCGAAGGTGAACTCGAGCGGATCCGCCTCGGTGCCCACGCCGTCCGCGGCGATCGAGGCGCCGCCCGCCGGGGCGACGACCGAGCCGAAGTGGAAGTGACCGTCGTCGTCGACCGTCACCTCGAGCGCGATGAACGGCACTTGCATCGAGGTCAGGTAGCCGAGGAACACGCCGGTGTTGTCGTCGCGAATCTGGATCGCGAAGAAGCCGATGCTGCCGATCCGGCCGAAGTAGCAGCCGGCATAGCTGCGGCCGATCACGCGCAGCGTGGCGGCGTTGGAGGTGACCACGCCGGCGCGGTTCGCGACGACGACGGTGTAACTCCCCGCGAGCGGCGGCCGCACCGGGTCAAACGTCAGCGTGGCGGCCGTCGCGCCCTTCACGAGCGCGCCGTCCTTGTACCACTGGTACGTCGGCGCGGGCACGCCGGTGGCGCTGACCAACATCGCGGCGCTGCGGCCCACCACCGCCGTCAGACTGCGCGGCTGGGTGGTGATGACCGGCGCGAGGTCGGCGGAGGTCACGGTCAGGCGGGCGAGCGTGCTGACCGCCGTGCCCGCGACATTCGTGGCCGCCACGTCGTAGCTGCCGGCGTCGGACGGCTGCACCGCGGCGATCGTACAGGTCGCCGCCGTCGCCCCCGGGATGGCCGTGCCGTTGCGCCGCCACTGGTAGGTCGGGGCCGGACGGCCCGTCGCCACGACGGTGAACGTCGCACTCTCGCCGCGCAGGGCGCTGACGCTTGCCGGCTGCGTGGTGATGCGCGGCGCCTCGGTGGCGGCCGCCACCGCGAAGCTGCGGGTCACGTCGGCCGCCGGGCTGTAGAAGTCATTGCCCGCCTGCGACGCCCGCACCGTGACGGTGCCGGTTTCGCCAGTCAGCGTCAGCGTGCGGCCGGACAAGGTGGCCGGGCCTGACACCAAGGTGAAGGTGACCGGCAGTTCGGAACTGGCGGTGGCCACGAGCGTGATCGGCGCGGCGTCGGAGAGGACATCCGGCAGCGCGGCAAACGTGATCTCCTGAGCCTGTGGGGCAGGCCGCGAGATCACGAGGGTGCCATTGGCACTGCCCTCGAAATCCGTGTCGTCCACCGTGGCGACCACGGCGTAGGTGCCGATCGCCGAGGGAACCGTCGCGACGCCGTTGTAGGTCACCGTGACCGCCAGGCCCGAGGGGGCCGTGGTCACCGTGGCGGCATGCGGGGCGCCGTCGTAAACAATGTCGAGTCCTCCGAGCGTCACCGTGGCCGAGGCCTTGTTGACGGTGAGGGCGACCACCGCGCTGTTGGCGGTGCCGGCGACGTTCGTTGCGACGACCGAGTAGTTGCCGGCGCTGGCGCTCGTCACGGCGGGAAGCGTCAGCGTGGCGGTGGTGGCGCCGGCCAGGGCCGCGCCGTCCTTCTGCCACTGGAACGTGGGCGCGGGCGTGCCGGCGGCCGCCACCGTGAAGGTCACGGTGTCGCCCACCGTCGCGGTCTGCGCGACCGGCTGCGTCGTGAGGGTCGGCGCGACATTCACCGGCATGTCGTTATCGGTGATCGTCACCGTGCCGGCCGTGGAGGCGCCCGGCACGTAGCCGGTACCAGCGTCCAGCGTCAACGTGAGGGTTTCGTCGCCTTCGTTCGCGGCATCATCGACGGGCGTGAGGACGAGGTCGACGACGGCCTGGCCGGCCGGGAAGGTCACCGAACCGGTGAGCGCGGGCGTCACATCCGCCGCGGTCGCCGTGCCGGAGAGCGTGTAGTTGACCGTCAGGGCGGCGGTGGTGTCGCCGTCGCGCGCGAAGCGGAACGCGGCCGTTTCCGGGCCGGCCTCCGCCGCGGTGGCGTCGGTCGCCACCAGGGTGACGACGGGGTCGCCGGCAAGCTGCGCGGTGACGGCCGCCATGTCGAAGCGCCACGTGCCCGAGGTACCGTAGGTGCCCGTCGCGCTGGTCGGGGCATAGGCGGCATCGCCGGTGCCCGTGGCGGTCGAGGCAAAGGCCGCGACGACCCGGACGCCGAACTGCGGGTTGTTGGCCACGCCGGCGACAGTCGAGAAGTCGACCACGCGGTTGAACCAGGTGCTGCCCACGTTGCCGTCGAAGAACGTCGCGGTCGTCCACGTGGTACCGCCATCGAGTGTGTACTGGACGGCTTCATACCGGCTCGCGGTGTTGGAGTGCCGCAGGTCGAAGTGGAACGCCACGTGGTCGTACCCGACGGTGCTCACCATGAACTGGGCGCCGGCCGAGAGATTCGCGGCGGCGGCGGCCGGGAAGCCGGCGTTGTTCCAGGCGTAGTTCGGCGGCGAGGTCGTCACGCTGTCCGACGAGCCGGTGCCGCTGGCGAACGTGGCCGTGGTGCCGCCCACGAGCGAGGCGGTGCCGAAGCCCGCCACCGGCAGGGGTGCGTTCACCCCGCCGGGGATCGTGGTGGCGGAGGTGCCGTTGAAGTCCCATGCCGCCAGGACCGACGGCAGTCGGTTGACCGTGAGGATCGCCACGGCGCTCGTGGCCGCCGGGCTGACACCATTGGAGACCACGACATCGTAGCTGCCGGCATCGGCCAGCGTGACGTTCGTCAGCGTGAGCGTGTCGGTCGTCGCGGTTGAAATGTCAGTGCCGCCCTTGCGCCATTGATAGCTCAGCGGCGCGGTGCCGGTGGCGACGACGGTGAAGGTGACGTTGCCCCCGACGGAGACCGTCTGCGACTGCGGGTCGGTCGTGATCGTCGGGGCGGTCGGGGCCGGGTTGACGGTGAGCGTCGCGGCCGCGCTGGTGGCGCTGCCCGCCGCATTCGTCACCACGACGTCGTAGCTGCCGCCATCGCCGACGGCGACGGTGGCGAGCGTGAGCGTCGCGGTGGTCGCGGAGCTGTTGCCCGTGATGGCCACGCCGCCCTTGCGCCACTGGTAGGTCAGCGGCGCGGTGCCGCTGGCGGCGACGGTGAACGTGACGTTGTCGCCGGCCAGGACGGTCTGCGTGACCGGGTCGGTCGTGATGGCAGGGGTCGTCGGCGGCTCAACGCCCGGCGCGAAGGCCAGGCCGCGGAACGTGGTGTTGGTGCCCGCCGTGGCGAGGGTCGTCACGGTACCGGTAAGCGTAGCGTTGTAGCCGGTGGTGTCGGTGAAGGCATACAGGTTGCCGCCGCCCGTGCCGCTGCTGGCGCCCGAGGCGCCGTAAAGCGTGACGGTGGTGCCGCTGACGCGGCCATCGAGCGCCCGGATCGAGCTGGCGCTCACCGAGCCGTTCGCGGTCCAGACGCCGGCGACGAGCGAGTACTTCAGAATCTTGCCGGAGTCGTCGGCGATGTAGAGGACGTCCTCGCCTGTGACCTCCGGGTTGAGGTCGGCCAGGAAGAAGCTGTACGGACTGCCCGAGCTGGTCGGCAGGCCGGGGAGATTGGTCACCACCTGGCCCGCGGTGGTGGGCAACCCGGCGCCAACGCTGGCGACGCGGAGCGTGCCGGACCCCGTTGAGAGATAGAGCTGGGTGCCGAACACCGCCACGTTGCGGACGTTGGTCGGTGTGGTGGTGAGCTGGGTGGACGTCGTGCCGCCGAAGGCAGCGTAGCGCACGCCGCCCGCGCCGCCCGTGACCCAGAAGCTGGTGCCATCAACCGAAGCCGCACCGCGCGGGTTGCTGCCGGTCGCGGCATCGGTCAGCGCGGTGGTCGTGTCGATCACGCCGTTCGCCGCCACGCGGGCGACGACGCGGTTGACGGTCGCGGAGGAAGAGGTGGTGAGGTTGGGGGTTCCGGGAACCGCGCCGTAGCCGACGAGCACGAGATAGCGGCCGTCGACAGAGCGGGTCATGAGGCCCTCGGAGGTGGCGGTGCCGCTGAGGATCAACGGCTGGTTGGCGCCATTCACGGCGGCGGGCAGCGCGATCGACTGCACCCGCGTGCCCGTGGTCGTGAACTCGTCGAGGAAGACGGGGTTGCCCGTGTTGAGGAGCCCCGTGCTGCCGTCGCCCACGCGCACCACCACGAGATTGCCCGGGGTGAAGCCGGCGACGGTGAGCGCCGCGGCGTCACTGGTCTTCTCACCGGCGGCGTTGGTGACGACGACGTCGTAGTTGCCGGAGGCGGCAGTCGTGACGCCGGTAAGGGTCAGCGTCGCCGTCGTGGCCCCCGCGATGCCGGTGCCGTCGACGAGAGCGGAGCCATTCTTGCGCCACTGGTAGGTCGGAGCCGGCGCGCCGGTCGCAACCACCGAGAAGGTCACGGTGGAGTTGGGCGTGACGATCTGCGGAACGGGTTGGGTGGTGATCGTCGGCGCCGCCATGACGATCGCCGGCGTGGCGAAGGTCAGGTCGTCGATGCCGATGCCGTCATCGCTGCCGGTGTCGTCGACGTCATTCCAACGGAGCGTGAGCGTCTGGCCGGGTGCCCAGTTCAATCCAGTGACCGTGGCCGTGACCGCGGTGCGGTTCGCGGCGGCGTTGCCATCGAGGGCGGCGCCGGAACCGGTCGCCACCGGGGCGACGAAGTTCAGGGCGGTCGCCGCGGCGTAGCTGCCGGTGTTCAGGTCGGTGGCGTCCACGGCGTACTCGAACGTAAGCGTGTTGGCCGCGGCACTGCCGCGCCGCCACTGCTCGCCGGTGTAGGAGAGCGTGAACTCGGTGATAGTCTGGCCGGAGTTGTTCAGGAACGTCACGCCGAAGCGCGAGGCCACGGAGCCGCTGCCGAGTGAGCCGAGCGCGCGGTCGGTCGCGCCGCTGGCGCCGAAGGAGAACGCGCTGCCGGAGTTGCTGGAACCATCGCTAACCGTGAATTTTGCCACGGTGGAGGTGCCCAGGTAGGTGGCGAAGCTCCAGCCCGCCATGCCGGTGGCGTTGATGGTCGCGCCGTCGTCGAGCTGGATCGGGCCCTTGCCCGTGAGCGCGAACGTGCCCGCGGCGGGCAGCGTGTCGAAGTCCTGCGTGTAGGTCCCGCCCACGTACGTCGCGTGGCCGGCGGCCGCGGCGTTCACCACAAGGGCGGCCGCCGAGCTCGTGACCGCGTCCACGGAATTCGAGACGACGACGTCGTAGCTGCCCGCGTCGCCCTGCACGGTGTGCGCAATGCTCAGCGTCGCCGTGGTCGCGCCGGAGATCGGCGTGCTGTCTTTACGCCACTGGTAAGCGAGGGGGGCCGTGCCCTTGGCCGTGACGCTGAAGCTGGCGGGTTCACCGGCCGTGACGGTCACCGCGGAGGGTTGCGTGACGATCGTCGGCGCCGCGGCGGTGACGGTGAGCGTGGCGCCCGTGCTCGTCGCGACGGGGAGGACGCCGTTGCTGACGACGACGTCGTAGCTGCCCATGTCACCAGCCTGGACGTTGGCCAGGGCGAGCGTGGCGGTGGCGGCGCTGGGATTGGTGGTGATATTGAGGTCCGCGCCGTCCTTGCGCCACTGGTAGGTCAAGGGCTGGGTGCCATCGGCCACCACGGTGAAGGTGGCGGTCTCACCGGCGGCGACCGTCTGGTTCGCGGGCGGCGTCGTGATCGAAGGAGCCACGGGGGCGGCGGTCACGAAGGAGAACGTGTAGTCCCCCTCGGGATGCAGGCCGGTCGACTCGCTGGTCACGTTGGCGCCGTAGACGGTGACGCCGATGGTGTCGCTGTAGCCGTAGTTGGCCGGCGGCGTGAGCGTGAAGGTCTTGTGATCGGTCGTCGCGATGACGGGGCTGATGCTGCCCTCCGTCGAGCTCGTGAGCGCGACCCACCCGCTGGTGACATTCACCTCCTGGTTGAAGGTGATCGTGACGGGGCTGTTGAGGGCGACGTCGCTCGCGCCGCTGATCGGCGAGGTCGCGGTCACGGCCGGTCCTACCGGGCCGGTGGTGCTGGTGGTGAAGGAGAAATTGTCGATCGCGAGCCCGTCATCGGAGCCGCTGATGTTCACGTCATTCCAGCGGAGGATGAGCTTCTCGCCGGGGTTCCACGTGATGCCCGTGACGGAGCCACTGATCACGGCCTGGTTGGCGGCGAGATTGCCGTCGAGCGCCACGGCCGACGCCGTCGTGATGGGCGAGACGAACTTGAGCGTCGCGACATCGGTAAACGTCCCCGTCGCAAGGTCGGTGCCGCCCACCTGGTAGCCGAACGCCAACGTATCCTGGCTGCCGGCGGTGGTATTGCCCCGCCGCCACTGCTCACCGGTGTAGGAAATCGTGAACTCGGTGATGGTGTGGCCGGTCTGGTTCACAAGCGTGACCCCGAAGCCGCAAGTGAGCGTGTTGCTCGCGAGCGCCCCCAGCGCGCGCTCGGTCGCGGCGGCGGCGCCAAACGAGTACAGCGAACCGGTGTTGCCGCTGCCGGTGCCGACGTTGAACAAGGCAACCGTCGCGTTGCCCATCGTCTTCGCAAAGCTCCAACCGCCCAGCCCGGTGGCCGAGATCGGCGCGGCGGAGAGATTGATCGGGCCGGTGCCGGTCAGGGTGAAGTTGCCCGTGGCGCTCGGCAGCGAATCGAAGTTCTGGGAGTACGTGCCGCCGGTGTAGAAGACCGCGGCCTCGGTCGCCGAGGCGACAGACAGCGTCGCCACACTGCTGGTGGCGTGGCCGGCGGTGTTGGTGACGACCACATCGTAGTCACCGGCGTCGTCGGCGGTCATGCCCGTGATGACGAGCGTCGGGGTGGTCGCCGAGCTGTTGGTCGTGAGGTCCGCCCCGCCCTTGCGCCACTGGTAGCTGAGCGGCGCCGAGCCTTTCGCGACCACGACGAAGGTCGCGGTGCTGCCGAGCCCGAGCGACTGGGAAGCCGGCTGCGAGGTGATGGTCGGCGCGGTGGCCGTGACCGTCAGGGTGACCGCAGCGCTGGTCGCGGAGGAGACGCTGTTCGTGACCACGACATCGTAGGAGCCCTGCGCGGCGGCCTGGACGTTCGTCAGCGTGAGCGTCGGCGTGGTGGCGCCGGTGATCTCGGTGCCATTGCCAAGCGGGTTGCCGTCCTTGCGCCACTGATAGGTGAGCGTCGGCGAGCCACTGGCCGTGACGGAAAAGACCGCGTTCGCGCCGGCGCCGACGGTCTGCGAGAGCGGCGCGCTGGTGATCGCGGGCGGCAGGCCGGTGACGACGAGGTTGGCGACGGAGCTCGTGACGAAGCCGACGGTGTTGGTGACGCGGACCGAGTAGCCGGCCACATCGGTCGCCTGCACGTTCGTGAGCGTGAAGGTCGCGTTGGTGGCGCCGCTGATCGCGTCCTCGCCCTTGAACCACTGGTAGGAGAGCGGCGGGTTGCCGCCATCGGTGGCGGTGACGGAGAACGTCGCCATGCCGCCCGCGGCGGCGGACTGGCCGGCCGGCTGCAGGGAGATCACCGGCAGGCCGCTCGTGGTGGAGCCGTCGACCTTCGCACGAAGCGTCGCGGCGCTGGCCGTATCGAGTTCAGTGAAGAACGTGAGACCGGTGTCAGACTCCAGCTGCGCCGCGCTCGTCACGTAGTTCTGCCAGGGATTGCTGCGAATACCCGCGATGTTCGGCACCTTGATTGCGATGACGCGGATCGAAGCCGCGCCAGCGGCCGTGATGCGACTGACGGCCGAGCCGGAGCCCAATGGCACCACGGTGACGATCTTCCAGGTGTACCCGGGGATCGCCACGCCACTGGCGATCTTCGAGCTGCCGAACCCGCCGGGACCCGAGATGATCAGCAGTTCATTGCCGGCGGCGGCGAGATCGCGGCAGTAGCCCTCGAAGTTATTCCAGACGCCCTGGTTGTTGTCCGCCGTCTGCGGCACCATGTTCGTCATGAAGAACGTGGCCTCGTTGTCCGCCACGCTGGTCGTGCGATCGGCCGACGGGCACATGTGGCCGCGGTCGTAGCCGGAGCCCTTGTAGCCGTTCTGGTCGATGGCCGTGAAACCGCTCGGCAGCAGCGGGTCGGCGGCGAACTTGTCCGTCCGATCGGTGCCGCCGCGGTCCGAGCTGGTGAGGCTCCAGCTCACCCAGTTCGACTCGAAGTTCGTGTCGTTGTAATCGAGCACGTACTGGTCGCGCTGGATCAGGTAATGCGTGTGGTTGGTCGCATCGGCCGTGGCATTGCTGGGATTGCCGAGCTGCGTCTGCAGGGTGACGCCCTGGTAGGCGCGGGCGATGGGAGCCACCACGAGGGTGGCCAGGAGCATTAGCGCGACGATGGCGCGCCGCGTAACGAGTTGGGATAAGGACATGGCTGAAACGGGACGGAGTGCCGGCGGCGGGGTTGGCGCCGGCGAAAGAGTGGTGGGTGCGCGTGGACCATGAAGATCCCGGCGCAACGATCGACGGCCGAGGTGGCCGTTCAGCGTGAACGCAATCGAGTCAGAATCCTGGGGCGGGACGCCACTGGCGGCGGTCCGCTGGCTGCAACTCGAGAACCCGATAATTCGGCGTGGTAGACGTTCACGATTGCGATCAGCAAAGATCATGCTCGCGGAACGTCAATGGCGCGAAAGCTACGTTTTGGCGGCAAGGCCACCCGGCCCGCGAAATCACGATTGCGAGTCCGCAAGCCCGTCCTAGCGTGCGCCCAATCATGTCTTCCGCGCGCGCCCTCCTTGCCCCCAACGACACTTTTGCCCGTCGCCACCTGGGTGACAGCAGCGCCGACACCCAGGCCATGCTGCAAATTCTCGGCCAAACGTCGCTCGACGGGCTGGTCGACGCGGCGGTGCCGGCCTCCATCCGGCGCGGCGCCCTGAACCTGCCCGAGGCCGCCAGTGAAAGCTCCGCCCTCGGCGAATTGCGCGACCTCGCGGGCGAGAACAAGGTCTTCCGCAGCTTCATCGGGCTCGGGTACACGGACACGCACACGCCTCCGGTCGTGCAGCGGAACATCTTCGAGAACCCGGGCTGGTACACCGCGTACACCCCGTACCAGGCGGAAATCTCGCAGGGCCGGCTCGAGGCGCTGCTGAATTTCCAAACGATGGTGACCGACCTCACCGGCCTCGAGATCGCCAACGCCTCGATGCTCGACGAAGGCACCGCCGCGGCGGAAGCGATGATGATGTGCGCCCGGCTGAAGGAGGGCGACCTCGCCGGCCACCGCACGTTCTTCGTCTCCGACCGCTGCCACCCCCAAACAATCGACATCGTCAAGACCCGCGCCAAGCCGCTCGGCATCCAGGTCGTCGTCGGCGACGCCGCCACGTATCAGGTTGGCGCGGATTGCTTCGGCGTGCTGGTGCAATATCCGGACACCGCCGGGTCGATCCACGATTTCAGCGCCTTCTTCGCCGCCGCCCACGCCGCGGGGGCGTACACCATCGTCGCCACCGACCTGCTCGCCCTCACGCTCCTGCGCCCGCCGGGCGAGTTCGGGGCGGACGTCGCCGTGGGCTCCTCGCAACGGTTCGGCGTGCCCATGGGCTTCGGCGGACCGCACGCGGGCTTTCTCGCCACCAAGGACGCCTTCAAGCGCCAGATGCCAGGCCGGCTCGTCGGCGTGTCCAAGGATGCCCAGGGCGATCCGGCGCTGCGCCTCGCGCTCGGCACGCGCGAGCAGCACATCCGCCGCGACAAGGCCACGTCCAACATCTGCACGGCCCAGGTGCTCCTCGCCGTCCTGGCGTCGATGTACGCCGTTTACCACGGTCCGGAAGGCCTGAAGCGGATCGCCCGCCGCGTGAAGCTCCTCACCGAGTTGCTGGCCGCCGGCCTCCGCACTGCGGGTGCCAAGGTCAACGCCGAGCCCGTGTTCGACACCGTGATGGTGACGAACGTCTCGGCGCAGCGCGTCCACGCCGCCGCCGCCGCGCGCAAGATCAACCTCCGCCACGTCGACGCCCACACCGTCGGCATCACGCTCGACGAAACGACCACGCTCGACGAAGTGCGCACGCTGCTCGGCTGTTTCCGCGAATCCGCCGCGGAGTTCGAGGCCCAGCTCGCCGGGCTGCAGGAGAGCCAGGCCGACTTCGCCGCCCCGTTCGCCCGCACCAGCGCGTTTCTCACCCACCCCACCTTCAACCGGTACCACACGGAGCATGAGATGCTCCGCTACATCCGCCGGCTCGAGGCGAAGGACCTGTCGCTCGTCCACTCGATGATCTCGCTCGGCTCGTGCACCATGAAGCTGAACGCCACCAGCGAGATGCTCCCGGTGTCCTGGCCGGAGTTCGCCAAGCTCCACCCGTTCGCCCCCGCCGAGCAGGCGCGCGGCTACCACAAGGTGGTCCGCGATCTCGAGACCTGGCTCTGCGAATGCACCGGGTTCGCCGCGGTTTCGCTCCAGCCCAACGCCGGCTCGCAGGGTGAGTACGCCGGCCTTCTCGCCATCCGCGGCTACCACGAGTCCCGCGGCGAGGGTCATCGCAACCTCTGCCTCATCCCGACCAGCGCGCACGGCACGAACCCCGCCAGCGCCGCGATGGGCGGCTTCAAGGTCGTGCCGGTCGCGTGCGACGCCGACGGTAACATCGACCTCGCCGACCTGCGCGCCAAGGCCGCCCAGCACGCCCGCGAGCTCGCCGCGCTGATGGTCACCTACCCGAGCACGCACGGCGTGTTCGAGGCCGGCATCAAGGAGATCTGCGCCATCGTGCATGAGCACGGCGGCCAGGTTTACATGGACGGCGCCAACATGAACGCGCAGGTCGGACTCACCTCCCCCGGCCACATCGGCGCCGACGTCTGCCACCTCAACCTCCACAAGACCTTCGCCATTCCGCATGGCGGCGGCGGACCGGGCGTCGGTCCGATCGGCGTGGCGCGCCATCTCATTCCCTTCCTGCCGGGCCACGTGTTCGCGCATGCCGCCGGCAAGCCCGCCGCGGGCGCGGTCTCGGCCGCCCCGCTGGGCAGCGCCTCCATCCTCGTCATCCCGTGGATGTACATGCGGATGATGGGCGGCATCGGCCTCACCGACGCGACGAAGGTCGCCATCCTCAACGCCAACTACGTCGCCAAGCGGCTCGAGCCCTACTTCCCGGTCCTCTACCGCGGCGCCTCGGGCCTGGTGGCCCACGAGTGCATCATCGATTTCCGCAGTTGGAAAAAGCACGGCGTCGAGGTGGAGGATATCGCCAAGCGGCTGATGGACTATGGCTATCATGCGCCGACGATGTCGTTCCCCGTCCCCGGCACGCTCATGGTCGAGCCCACCGAGAGCGAATCGAAGGCCGAGCTCGACCGGTTCTGCGACGCGCTGATCTCGATCCACGCTGAGATGCAGGCCGTGGCCAGCGGCGAGGCCGACAAGGCCAACAACCCGCTCAAGCACGCGCCTCACACCGCCAAGGTCGTCTGCGGCAACGAGTGGCCGCACCCGTATTCGCGCGAGACCGCCGCGTTCCCCGACCGCTTTACCCGCGCCAGCAAGTTCTGGCCGACCGTCGGCCGCGTCGACAACGTGTACGGCGACCGCAACCTCGTCTGTTCCTGCGTCGGCATGAACGAGCAAGGCTGAATGCTGAAGGCTGAAAGCTGAGGAAGAAACCGCTGAAAGACCGAAGGCTAAAAGACGGCCAAGTTTAGCCCTTCGTTCCCCCAGCCTGCTCCCGCTCCCTTCAGCTTTCAGCCTTCGTCCCTTCAGCCTTCTCCTTTTCAGCCCTTCAGTCCTTCAGCTTTTCAGCCTTTTCTTCCCGATGCGCCTGCTCCGTCACCTCACCGCTTCCGGACCCGCCTACGCCGCGTTGCAGCCTGATGGCCGCGCGCTCGAAGTTGTCGGGGACATCTTCGGCGACTTCCAGGTAACGAACCGCGTCGTCACGCCGGGCAAGTCGCTCGCGCCCGTCGTGCCGACGAACCTCCTGTGCATCGGGCTCAACTACAAGCAGCACGCCGCCGAGAGCAAAAGCCCGCTGCCGCAGTACCCCGTCCTGTTCATCAAGAACACGGCCGCCCTCCAGCACCCCGGCGAGCCGATCGAGATTCCCCAGCACCTCGCCAGCCACCGCGTGGACTACGAATGCGAACTGGCGGTCGTGATCGGACGGCGCTGCAAGAACGCGACGCGCGCCAACGCCCTCGATTACGTCCTTGGCTACACCTGCGCCAACGACGTCTCCGCCCGCGACTGGCAGCGCGACGCCGGCGCCGGCCAGTGGTGCCAGGGCAAGAGCTTCGACACCTTCTGTCCGCTCGGGCCGGTGCTCGTCACCAAGGACGAGATCCCGAACCCGAATGCGCTCCAGCTGAAGACCATCCTGAATGGCCAGGTCATGCAGGACTGGAACACGAACGACATGATCTTCGACGTGCCGGCGATCATCGAGTTTCTCAGCGGCTCCAAGACCCTCCTCCCCGGCACGGTAATCCTCACCGGCACGCCGCATGGCGTCGGCTTCGCGCGCCGCCCGCCGGTGTGGTTGAAAGCCGGCGACAGCATCACGATCGAGATCGAGAAGATCGGCGCCCTCACCAATCCGGTCACCCTGGAGCCCGCTCCCGCCAAAGCTTGAGTCGGCCACCGCGAGGCCCGCGGGGGCCGGTCGCCGCTGACCGATCGGCCAATGGCAGCGCCGAGCATCGGAGGGCATCATCTACCCTGGTTGCACTCGGTCCCAGCGCGTCGCACGTCACCGTACTTGAGCGACCGGGCCGCTTCGCCGCCACGCTCGCGCCCCATGCACCCGCTGCTCCGTTACCTCGCCCTTCTGCTCACGTGCCTCCTCCCGGCCGCCGCGCTCCGCGCGCAACCAGCCGCAAGCCAGCTCCACGCCGCGCCTCGCCAGGGCCAGGTCTTCCTCACTTGGGCGGAATCGGACACCCCGCCCGGCACGACCTTCAACGTGTACGTCGCGGCGGCGCCGATCCGCGATGTCGCGGCGGCCACGCGCATCGGCCACCACATTGAGGCGCACAGCGCGACCGACTGGTGGGAGAACCCGGCCGCGTTTGCCCGGGACGCCAAGCCCGCGGCCGCCCCCGGCTTTCGCCTCGTCGCGCACTCGGACCGGCTCGCTCCCGGCGGCGGCTTGTTCGTCCACACGCCAAGCGCCGCCGCCGAGGCACGGTTCTTCGCGGTGACCACCACCGGCCCAGACGGCACCGAGGACCGGAGCGTGCGCCTCGGCCGCAACGCCACGGCGGCGGGTGTCGCCGTCTCGCACCGGGCGATCGAACCCATCTGGCAACCCGATGCGCCGGCGCCCGCGCCGGGAGCGGGCGAGGGACTGCCGCTCCGCATGGAACTGCACGCGAAGGGCGGCGTGGTCGCTGGCAGCGAGTATCTGATGTTTGGCGACGCCAGCATGGGTTGGCGGGAGGGACTGCCCTTCCGTTTCAGCGTGCGCATCGCGGAGGACGAGGTTGTGGTGCGGCCCACCGACCGCAACTGGATCAACCGCCCCTTCACGGAGGCGGGCGACAGCGGCGTTCCGGCGATTTGGACGTTCTGGTATGGCACGAGTTCGCAGATTTACGACCGCTCGACCACGGCGCAGGGCGTCCCGACCGCCTACACCGAGCGTCGGCTGCTCTGGCTTCTCGACTGGGTGCAGCGCCACTACCGCACTGACCGCAACCGCTGGTACTGCAACGGCAGTTCGATGGGCGGGTGTGGCACACTCACCTTCGCCTATCGGCATCCCGAGTTGTTCGCGGCGTGCCACGCCAATGTGCCGATTGTGGCGTATCGTTACGCCAGCTCAGCCGCCGCCGGCTTCACCGCCCACCGGCTCGAGCCACTCGTGGGCGGCCCCATCGCGTCGGACCTGTTGACAGACGATGGCGCCCGTCTTCTCGAACGGATGGACACCGGCCGGTATGTCACCGGCGCGTCCGCCGACCTACCGTTCCTGTTCATCCTGAATGGCCGGCAGGACACGTCGATTCCGTGGGCGAACAACCCCGGCTTCTACCGGACCCTCGACGAATCCCGGCAAGGCTTCGCCGCCCATTGGAATGATGGCACGCACGGAACGGTCGCCCGCGACGCGCCGGACGACATCAAGGGCTGGAAGAAGCGGCTGCGGCGTTTCCGGCTGAACGAGAGCTTCCCCGCGTTCTCGCACACCTCGACCAATCGCGACCCCGGCGACGGTGCGCCCACCTCGGGCGACATCGTGGGCTGGATGAACCGCGGGCTCGACTGGTCTGGAATCGTGGACGAGCCCGACCATTACGAGATCACCCTCCAAGCGGAGCCCTCCGTGAGCGCCGAACCCGTGCGGACCGACGTGACCCTGCGCCGCGTCCAGCATTTCCGCCCGCGTCCCGGTGACGAGCTTACGGTCATCCAGGACAGCGCAGCTCCGACGCGTATCCGCGTCGACCCCACGGGGCATATCACCGTCCCGGGTGTCGTCATTCCTCCCGCCCGCCCCACCCGCCTCCGCATCAGTCGCTGACAACCAGAGGTCGGAAGCCGGAAGCCCGAGGCCAGAAGCCAGAGGCCGGACGCCAGAGGCCAGATGCCCGGATGCCAGAGGCCAGAAGCCGGAAGCCGGAAATCGAGTTCGACTTCAGCCTTCCGCCTTCAGCTTTCAGCCTTTCCCCGGGACGGCTTCAGCTTTCCGTCTTTGCCCGCGCGCGCAGGCTTGATCCAGATCATGCGCCCGGCCAGTTTCCCGGGAACAGCGGCGGTTCTGCTTTGACCATCCCACCTCCGAACTGACGCTGAGCCGCATGCCCGTGACCCCACCTCGGACACGTACCAAGATCCTGCTGCTGCTCGCGTTGGCGAGCACGGTTGGGCTATTCGCCGGCGCGGGTTCGTACACGTTCTACTACGCCCGCGGCCTCTCGTATTTTTCGAACGATCCGAAGGCCTGCGTGAACTGCCACATCATGCGGGAGCAATACGACGGCTGGCTGAAGTCGCCGCATCATGCGGTCGCCACCTGCAACGACTGCCACACCCCGCACGATCTGCTCGGGAAGTACCTCACGAAGGCGGAGAACGGCTACTGGCACTCGAAGGGGTTCACGCTCCAGGATTTTCACGAGCCGATCCAGATCCGCCCCAAGAACTCCACCGTGCTGCAGCGCAACTGCGTGTCCTGCCACCAGCAGATCGTATCCGGAATCAACACCCACCCCGGCAAGAGCCGCGAGATGCTCGACTGCATCCACTGTCACCGGGACGTCGGCCACGGCCCGACCATCTGAACGCCCGCCACCTCCGCCCTCCTTCACTCCGCCCGTCCGACTTCTTTCCCTCATGAACTCGCCTTTCTCCTCCCGTCGTGGCGTCGCCCTCTGGGTCTACGTCGCCGTGATCGCCGGTGTCGCGCTGGCCACGTTTCTGGTGCTGCTGCTCTACCAGAACATCGTGAACCGTCAGGCCGAGGCGACGCAGCACGTATTCCGCGTCGTCAACGTCGACGACAGCACGACGGACCCCGTTCTCTGGGGAAAGAATTACCCGCGCCAGTACGACAGCTACAAGCGGACGGTGGACAAGATCTACACCAAGTACGGCGGCAGCGAGGCGTTCTCCCACCTCGAGCGTGACCCGGCCTGGAAGCGCATCTTCAACGGCTACGCCTTCGCCGTGGATTACCGCGAGGAACGCGGCCACGCCTACATGCTGGTTGACCAGCGCGAGACCGAACGCGTGAAGCAGTTCAAGCAACCCGGCGCCTGCCTCCAGTGCCACGCCTCCGTCATCCCCGCCTACATCGAAGCCGGCCTCAAGGCTGGCGCGCCCGCCGGCAAGGAGCACCGCGAGGAGCAGATCCAGAAGGGTTTCGAGGTCATCTGTCCGCAGCCGTACGCCGAGGTCACCAAACTGGTCGAGCATCCCGTCTCCTGCATCGACTGCCATGAGGCCGACACGATGAACCTGCGCGTTTCCCGGCCCGCCTTCCTCAACGGCATCCGCGCGCTCGCCCGCTCCGACTACGCCACCCCGCACCTGCCCAGCATCGAGCGCTGGCGCCGCGAGGGCCGCCAGGGCGAATACAACCCCAACACCGAAGCTTCCCGCCAGGAGATGCGCTCCATGGTCTGCGCCCAGTGCCACAACGAGTACTACTTCAAGGGCGACAAGAAGCTCGTGACCAACCCGTGGGACAAGGGCCTGCGCGTGGAGAACATCGAGGCGTATTACGACGCCCAGAACTACAAGGACTGGACGCACAAGGAGACCGGCGCCGGCGTCCTCAAGGCGCAGCACCCCGAGTTCGAAATGTGGAGCCAGGGCGTGCACGCGCGCGCCGGCGTCGCCTGCGCCGACTGCCACATGCCGTACCAGCGCGAAGGCGCGATCAAGGTGAGCAACCACCACGTCAGCTCGCCGATGCTCAACCTCGCCGCCGCCTGCCAGACCTGCCACCGCGTGCCCGAGACCGAGCTCAAGGCCCGCATCGAAACCATCCAGGACCGCAACCGCCTGCTGCTCGACCGCGGCCAGGTGGCCGTCGTCGGCCTGATCGACGCGCTGATCAACGCCGAGAAGTCCGGCGCCTCCGCCGAGCAGCTCAAGGCCGCCCGCGAACTGCAGCGCAAGGCCCAATGGCGCCTCGACTTCGTCTACGCCGAGAACTCCATGGGCTTCCATGCCTCGCAGGAGGCCGCCCGCATCCTCGCCGAAGCCATCGACTACGCCCGCCAGGGCGAGATCGAAGCCGCGAAGATCACCCCGACGCACGCCCCCCAGCCGGTCAAAACCGCCAGCAACTGACCATAGGCTTTTTCGGGGCGAGCCCCGCTCGCCCCGAAAAAGCCTGACTGTCATCCCCCCGGAGGGTTTTCCCGGCGCGGCGGCCCCGCCGACGATGCTGTTGCGCCTGCGGGCTGATCGTCGTCAGCTCCGGCGTCGCATCCTCCCATGCAACCTTCCTCTCTCAATTCCGGCGATTTCACGCTGCCCGGTGAAGCCGGTTACGAGCAACTCACGCTGCGCCTCGCCAAGAAGTGGGGCGCCGACACGATCCGCGATTCCGACGGCACCCAGCTGTCGCCCGAGATCGTCCAGTCCGGCTACGACATCTACTCGACCGTCTGCCTGGTCCGCTCCGTGCAGCCCTGGGCGCGCGTCAACCGGAACAAGCTCCAGCAGAACTTCCTGATGAGCTACCCGGTCGTGGCGGAGAAGAAGACCGTCACGATCACCCCGCTCGCCGGCTACTTCACCGAGCAATTCGTGCTCAACGTCGAAGACGACCCGAAGAAGTGGTGGCAGGTGTTCGACCGCACCACCGGCACCGAGGTCGCCAAGCGCGCGTGGGACTTCAATGTCCGCAAGGGCACGGTCACCGTCCGCGACACAATTCCCGGCCACAGCTACACCGTGAACTTCCTCGCCTTCCGCATCTGGGAGGAGATCTCGATGTACAACCACATCACCAACAATTGGGGCGACCGCGAACACCTCGCGGCCGTGGATCCGATGCATCCGGAAACCCAGCGGGTGATCCTCAAGTTCCTCGACGGCTGGCTCGCCGACCATCCGGACACCCGCGTGGTCCGCTTCACGTCGATGTTCTACAACTTCTCCTGGTTCTGGGGCGCCAACCAGGCCACGTTGCGCGACGTGTATTCGGATTGGGGTGACTACGCGATGACCGTCAGCCCGCGCGCCCTCACCGAATTCAAGAAGGTCTACGGCTACGCGCTCACCTCCGAGGACTTCGTCAACGGCGGGCTCTACAACTCCACCCACAACGCCCCGTCGCGCCGCTACCGCGACTACATGGCGTTCATCCACGACTTCGTCATCGCCTTCGGCCGCCAGTGCATCGACCGCGTCCACGCCGCCGGCAAGAAGGCCTACGTGTTCTACGATGACCACTGGATCGGCGTGGAGCCCAACAGCGCGCGGTTCGCCGAGTTCGGCTTCGACGGCCTGATCAAGTGTGTGTTCAACGCGTTCGAGGTCCGCCTCTGCGCCCACGCCCAGGGCGTGAAGACCCACGAGCTCCGGCTGCACCCGTACCTGTTCCCGACGGGGCTCAAGGGCGAGCCGACCTTCAAGGCCGGCGGCAACCCGACACTCGATGCGAAGAACTTCTGGATCGACGCCCGCCGCGGCATCCTGCGCGCGCCGATCGATCGCATCGGCCTCGGCGGCTACCTCTCGCTCGTCGAGCCGTTCCCGGACTTTCAGGACTACATCGAGCAGCTCGCCCGCGAGTTCCGCCTGCTGAAGTCCTTCCACGCCGCCGGCAAGCCCTACACCGCGCCGTTCAAGGTCGCCGTGCTGACCGCGTGGGGCGACCTGCGCGCCTGGACCTGCTCCGGCCACTTCACGGCCAGCGTTGAGCTCTACCACGTCATCGAGGCCCTCGCCGGCCTGCCGGTCGACGTGTCCTTCATCAGCTTCGACGACCTCAAGGAGAGCGGCGTGCCGCGCGGCGTGAAGGTCATCATCAATTGCGGCCGCGACGGCAGCGCCTGGAGCGGCGGCCACTACTGGAACGATCCCGAGGTCGTCGCCTGCCTGACCAACTGGGCCGGCAAGGGCGGCGCCGTCGTCGGCATCGGCGAGCCGTCCGCATTCGCCACGGCGGGCCAGTTCTTCCGGCTGGCGCCCGTCCTCGGTGTCGACCGCGACCGCGGTGAGCGCATCGCCAACGGCAAATACAAGTACGCCGCCCCCGCGGGCCGCGTCGCCGGCATCGCCGACCACTTCATCACCGCCGACCTCACGAGCGCCCCGGACCTCGGTCGCGACGTCGAGGGCACGTACGTCCTCGACGGCACGACGACGGTCCTCGCCGAGCGCGAGGGCACGCCGCGTCTGACGACGCATGCGTTCGGCCGCGGCCGCGCCGTGTACCTGTCGGGCTTCAAGTTCACCGCCGAAAACACCCGGCTCCTCCACCGCGCCCTCTTCTGGGCCGCGGCGCAGGAAGCGGCGTGGCCGGTCTGGAACACGACCAACGTCCGCACCGAGTGCGCCTGGTTCGCCGCCGAGAAAAAGCTCGTCGTCATCAACAACGCCGGCGAGCCGCAGCAGACCACCGTCACGCTCGCCGACGGCCGCACGCAGAAACGCGTCGACCTCGCCGCGCACGACATCGCGATCCTCGACGTCTAGTCCTCCTGCCGGGGCGGCAGGGTAATCCTTTCCGCCCCGTGGTTCGTCATCCTCTTCGTTCCCGTTCCTCCCGCCGTCGCGGTGGTGAGGCCGGGAACGAACCGTTTTCCCCTTTCGCCATGCACCCCAAACGCCTTCGCCTCGCCCTCGCGCTCAGCACGCTCGCCGCCCTCCCCTTCGTCGCCCGCGCCGCCACCCCCGCGACCGCCCAGCCGGCTGCCGCCGCCACGACTCCCGCGAAACCCGCGGCCAGCGAGCCCACCCGCTTCCTGTTTCCCGCCGCCGATCTGATGAACATCGGCGTGTACTACTACCCCGAGGCCTGGCCGGCCGACCAGTGGGCCCGCGACATCGCCCATATCCGCGAGCTCGGGCTCGAGTTCATCCACGTCGGCGAGTTCGCCTGGGCCTTCATGGAGCCCACCGAGGGGAAGTTCGACTTCGCCTGGCTCGACCGCGTCATCCAGCTGTCCGCCGACCAGGGGCTCAAGGTCATCCTCTGCACGCCCACGCCGACGCCCCCGGCCTGGCTCACTGAAAAGCACCCCGAGGTTCTCATGGTCGACGCCAACGGCCGCACCATGATCCACGGCACGCGCCAGCACGCCACGTGGAGCTCCGACGTCTACCGCGGCTACGTGGCCAAGATCGTCCACGAGCTCGGCCGCCGCTACGGCCACGACCCGCGCGTCTGGGGCTGGCAACTCGACAACGAGCTCACCCACTACGGCAAGGAGCCGGACTTCAGCGCGTCCTCCCAGCGCAAGTTCCAGGCGTGGTTGAAAACCAAGTACGGCACGATCGACGCCCTCAACCGCGACTGGGGCAACGCGTTCTGGTCCCAGATGTACCAGCACTTCGGCCAGATCCGGCTGCCGAACGAAAAGGAGTACGTCGCCCAGTTCAACCCGCACCAGATGCTCGACGCCCAGCGCTGGTTCGCCGAGGAGACCGCCGACTACCTGCGCTTCCAGACCAACATCCTCCGCCAGTATTGCGGCCACCGGCAGTGGATCACCACGAACCACATCCACAACTTCAGCGCCGTGAACCCCGTGCTCAACGGCGCAGACTTCGACGTCGTCTCGTGGACGCACTACCCTGCCCACGGCAACGCCAACCGCGGCCCGCTCGGGTTCCGGCTCGGCGACCCGTACGTGATGTCCTTCGCCGGCGACTTCATGCGCAGCATCAACGGCCAGGCCGGCATCATGGAGCTCCAGCCCGGCCAGGTGAACTGGGGCGACGTCAACCCGCAGCCTTACCCGGGCGCCGTCCGCCTCTGGCTCATGCGCATCTTCGCCAGCGGCTCCAAGTTCGCCTGCGCCTATCGCTACCGCCAGCCGCTCTACGGCGCCGAACTCTACCACTACGGCCTCGTGGGCACCGACGGCGTCACCCCGTCCACCGGCGGCCTGCAATACGCCCAGACCATGCAGGACATCGTCGCGCTCCGCCGCGTCGCCCAGCCCGGCGCCCCGCTCCCCGCCGCGTACGCCGCCCGGCGCACCGCGCTGCTGTACGACTACGAGAACCGCTGGGACATCGATAACCACAAGCAGCACAAGGCGTGGGACACGTACGGCCACCTGATGAAGTACTACGCCGCGCTCAAACGCGCCGGCGCGCCCGTCGACATCCTCACCGGCGACCGCGACATCTCCGCCTACCCGTTTGTTGTCGCCCCCGCCTACCAGCTCCTCGACGCGAAGCTCGTCGCCCGCTGGCGCAGCTACGTGGAACAGGGCGGCCACCTCATCCTCACCTGCCGCACCGGCCAGAAGGACCGCCGCGGCCAGCTCTGGGAAGGCCCGTGGGCCGCGCCGATCCTCGACCTGATCGGCGCCGACATCTCGTTCTACGACACCCTGCCCGCCCCGAACGTCGGCCAGGTTCGCGGTCCCGGCGGCGCCCACCCCTGGCAGACCTGGGGCGAGGTGCTCGCGCCGCGCGCCAACGCCGGCGTCACCCCGCTCGCGACATATCTCGACCAGTACTACGCCAACGGCCTCGCCGCCATCACGCGCCCGCTCGGCCGCGGCAGCGTCACCTACATCGGCGTCGACTCCCTGAACGGCGAACTCGAGGTGGAACTCGTGCGCGACGTCCTCACCCGCGCCGGCGCCAAGCCCGCCGCTTACCCGGAGGGCTTCGTCGTCGACTGGCGCGACGGGCTCTGGATCGCCACGAACTTCACCGCCCAGCCCCAGGCCGCGCCCGTCCCCACCAACGCGAAGCTCCTGCTCGGCGCCCGCGAACTCCCCATCGCCGGCGTCGCCGTCTGGCAGGAGTAGCCAGTTTTCGCCGACACGAAAACTGACGATCAGGAGGGCAGGACGGCTGCAATTATATCCTACCGTTCTGCAGTGGCTTGCGGGATAATGCCCAGATACTCGGCAATAATGTCCGGATACTTTTGGGAGAATGTCCGGATACTCCCCGCAGCTGGCAGACTCGCGCGCCCGGAGTTCACTGTGCCCCACAGCCCGGCGCCCAGCATACTCGCCCCGCACTTACGCTTTAGTCCTGCCCGCCCACTCTCACTTTCACTCGACCGTGCACCACACCCACATCCCCGCTCTGCCATGGCAGGAGCGCCGTTCAGACGCCGGACGCCACCGCACCCTCGTCCGCGAAATCTCCGCCGCGCTCGGCGGCCGACCGCACACCGGCACATGGGGTGGCGGCCATCCGTTTGCTGTGGAGCTCGTCCGCGTCCCACCGGGCGCCGCGCTCAGTCCGTTCCAAGCTCACCTCGCCCAATGGGAGTTCGTGCTCGTCCTGAGCGGTGCGGGTGAGGTCCGCCGGGGCGAGAGCACCGACGCCGTCCGTCCCGGCCATGTCTTCGTCCACCCTCCCGGGGAGGCCCATCAGCTCCGCAACTCCGGCTCCGTCGACCTCGAGGTCATGCTCGTCACCGATCAGCCGCTGCTCGACGCGGTGCACGATCTCGACTCCGGCACCTGGCACCTGCGCGCACCCGGGCAGAAGCTCGCGTCGACCCACTTGTCCCCGGCGACCGGGTCCTCCGCGGCAGCGCCGAACGACCGCACTGCGGCCAGCCCGCTGCTGACCGCGTCTGCGTCGCCGGGAGCCACTCTGGCCGACCGGCTGCGCCACACGAACGACATTCCCTGGGAGAGCTGGGACTCGCCGCGTCGCCGCTTCCTCGGCACCAGCCAGGAGCTCTCGATCGCGCTCGGCGCGCAGCGCAACACGCCGATTGGGCTGGGGGGCCATCCGTTCGAAGTCGAATTCAGCCGGCTCGATCCCGGGATGACCGGCTGTCCGTTTCACAGCCACGCCGCGCAATGGGAGCTGTACTGGATTGTGCGCGGCCAGGCGACGGTGCGCGCCGGCGAAACCGCCCATACGTTCGGTCCGGGCGACGTCGTCCTGCACCCGCCCGGCGAGCCCCACCAGATTCGCAATGCCTCGGCCACCGAGCGGCTCGAGTTCTACCTCATCGCCGACAATCCGCCTGCCGACTACTGGCACTACCCCGACTCCAGAAAGTGGGGTTTCCGCGCCCCGCGCATGTTCTTCCGTCCCACCGAAGCCGACTACTACGACGGCGAGGAGTAAGCCGGAGGCCAGAGGACGGAAGCCAGAGGCCCGAATCCCGAAGCTAGTGGCCACAGCAAGATTCGCTGCTGGCCTCTGACTGCTGACATCTGACATCCGGCCTCTGGCCTCTGGCTTCTGCCTTCCGGCTTGGCGCTCCGCTTTCTTGCCGACGGGCGGCTTTTCTCGCAAACCGGTTCCCATGCCCGAAACGACGGACGGCCGCACGCGGCTGCTGATGATCGATGACGACCGGAAGCTCTGCCGCCTCGTCAGCGCTTACCTGGAACCGCTCGGGTTCGATGTCACCGCGGTGCATACCGGACCCGACGGCGTCGCGCAGGCCACGGCGGCCGGTGCCACCTGGCACGCGATCATCCTCGATGTGATGCTCCCCGGCCTCGACGGCTTTGAGGTACTCAAGCGCGTCCGCGCGCAGAGCACCGTCCCGATCCTGATGCTCACTGCGCGCGGCGATGAGACCGACCGCATCGTCGGCCTCGAGGTCGGCGCCGATGACTACCTACCCAAGACCTTTTCCACCCGCGAGCTGCTCGCCCGGCTGCGTGCCGTGCTGCGCCGCAACCAGCTCGCGCAGGCCGCCGGGACCGCCGCCACCCCGCCGCCCCCCGCCGAAATCGTCGTTGGTCCGCTGCGGGTGAACATCGAAGCGCGCACCGCGGTGCTCGGCGCCGCCCCCCTCACGCTCACGCCCGTGGAGTTCGACTTGCTCGCCTGTCTCGCCCGCGCCCGCGGTCGCGTGAAATCACGCGAGGCCCTGCTCGATGAGATCCGCGATCGCAACTACGACGTGTTCGATCGCTCGATCGACGTCCACATCTCCGCCCTACGCAAGAAGCTCGGCGACGACGCCAAGGAGCCGCGCTTCATCCGGACCGTCCGCTCCGCCGGCTACATGCTCACCGGCCCCGCCTGAAGCGGCCGGCGGCAGCGCGCGCCCGCGCCTCCATCCCGTTTTTTGTTAAGCTCGCGTAAACGTTGGGGTAATTCGCCCGCCAATCCGCCAAGCTGCGTCCTGGTTTCACGGATGCATGAAGGTCCGCTTCCCTCTCTCGGTTAAGGTCGGCCTCTGGCTGCTGCTCAATCTGGCGCTGCTGGGTGGCGGCGCCGCGGCGTTCCTGTTCACCCAGGGTGGCCGAGGCTGGAGCACCTTCGTGGTCGGCACGCCCGGGGATCGCCTGCAGTCACTCGGCGACGTCATCGCGGGCGAGGTCTCCGCCGCCTCACCCGCCGCGCGCGACGCCGTGCTCGCCCGCTTCAGCACCGCCTATCACGCCGACTTCCTGCTCGCCCGCTCGCGCAGCGGCCGGCTCGCCGGCGCCAAGCTCGCACTGCCCGCGGTCGTGCAACGCCGGCTCGAACAACGCCGCCCGGGACCACGGCCCATGCTCGAGCCGCCCGAGGCGCTCGACGGCCCGGAGCCGCGCTTCTCCGACCTCGACCAGCAACCCCAGCCTCCCGACGCCCCCCCTCCGCTCCCGCCGGGCGAACTTCGGGGCAGCCCGACGAAAGGCACACCGGGCGGCCCCGGCGACCGCTTTCTCATCCGCGCCGGCGGCAACCAGGGCTGGTGGATCGGGCTCGAGGTGCGGCTCGGAGGCGCCGACTTCCGCACCGGCCCGACCACGCTCCTTATCCACGCCAGCTCCTTCTGGCGGGTCCTGCTCCTCCTCGATCTTTCCTCCTGGATCCTCGTCGCGTGCTCCGTCCTCGCGGGGTCCGTTCTCATCTGGCTTCCCCTGGTCCGCAGCATCACCCGCCATATCCAGGCTCTCACGACGGCAACCGAGCACATCGCCGAGGGCCGGTTCTCCACCCGCGTCCCGGCCGACCGCCGCGACGAACTCGGCCGGCTCGGCGAATCGGTCAACACCATGGCCGCGCGGCTCGACACGCTCGTCAACGGCCAGAAGCGCTTCCTGGCCGACGTCGCCCACGAACTGGGTTCCCCGATCGGCCGGCTGCAGGTCGCCACCGAAATTCTCGCTGCCCGCGCCGATCCAGACCTGCAAGTCCAGGTCGGCGACGTCCGCGAGGAGGTCCAGCACATGGCCACGCTCGTCAACGAGCTGCTGGCCTTCACCCGCGCCGGCATGCAGCCCCGCGGCCCATCCCTTACCCCGGTCGCCGTGGAGTCCCTCTTCGCCGCCGTGGTCGCGCGGGAGGATGCCACCGGTCGCGTGCAGCGCCGTTTCTCCCCGTCCCTGCAGGTCCTCGCCGACGAACCGCTGCTCCTCCGTGCCGTCTGCAATCTGGTCCGCAACGCGCTTCGCTACAGTGACGCCCTCAGCCCGGTCGTGCTCTCGGCGCTCCGCGAGCGCGATGCCGTTGTCATCGCCGTGGAGGACGAAGGCCCCGGCGTGCCCGCCGCCGCCCTCGAGCGGCTGGGCGAACCTTTCTACCGCCCCGAGTTCGCTCGCACCCGCGAAACCGGCGGCGTCGGCCTCGGGCTCGCCATCGTGCGCACAAGCGTGACCGCCTGTGGAGGTCAGGTACGTTTCACCAATCGCTCGCCGCGCGGCTTCCGCGCCGAACTCCGCCTTCCCGCCGCCAGCTAAGCCGCGCGAATGTCCGCAACGACGTCCATTTCGTCGCCATCCAAAAGCGCGCATCCCAATTTCCATTAGTGACTTCGATCACCAACACCCCGTCTTCAATCGCGGCGCCAGCCGCGATCGAAGGGTATTTCTACGCTGCGTAACTTCCATCAGTTGCCGGATTTCGAACAGCCACTACGTTGCAACGTTTCGCATGTCCTCGGAACGCTTCCCCACATTGGTGCTCTTCATCCTCGGCGCGGTTGCCGCGGGCGTGATCGGCTCCTCCGCCACGTACGCCAGCGTGGCCGAATGGTATCCCACGCTCCAGAAACCGGGGTGGACGCCGCCCAACTGGCTCTTTGGTCCGGTGTGGTCGTTCCTTTACATGGCGATGGCCGTGTCCGCCTGGCTTGCCTGGCGCAAGGCCAAGCCCCGGCAGCCCATCCTGTGGCTGTACGTCGCCCAACTCGTCCTCAACGCCGGCTGGTCCGTGCTTTTCTTCGGCCTCCGCCAGCCTGCCATCGCGCTCATCGAGGTCATCGTCTTCTGGCTGCTGCTCGTCGTCATCCTGGTCCGACACGCCCGCATCGACCGGCTCTCCGGCTGGCTCTGGGCCCCGTACGTCGTCTGGGTCGCCTACGCGACCGCCCTGAACGCCGCGATCGTCGTACTCAACTGAGCCGGGCCGGCGCGTGGCGGCGGTCACACCCCGGCCCACCGCCTTGGCCCAACCTCCCGCTCTCGCCTTCTGGCGTCGAGTCGCCGCCCGCCAGCGACCGCTCCCACCGCCATGGTCCCACGCGGGACCGCGGCTGCGGTGCTTTACTCGAGCTTAACGAATCTCCGGCAAATCATGACGAGCCCCTAACACTCGCCGCGTCTGGCTCCCTGGATCCACACCACCGTCGTGTTTCCGCGCCGCCCATGTCGGGCGACCGCGACGGTCACGCGGTTCCTTTCCCATGACCACGCCTCGTTGCATTGTCGCCGGGCTGCTGCTCAGCCTCGCTCCGTTCGCCGTCGCCGCCAGCGACGCCACCTCCGCTCCCCGCGGTCCAAAAGGTCCGCCGCCCTCCCCCCTCGTGGCCGCGCTCGACACCGACCGCGACCACGTCATCTCCGCCGCCGAACTCGCCCAGGCACCCACGGTGCTCGCCGCCCTCGACCAGGATGCAGATGGCAACGTCTCCGCAGCCGAACTCCTCCCGCCCCCGCCGGCCGACGCGCCCCCGCCGCCCGCCGACGCCAACGGTGCCCCTCCCGCTCCGCCCCGGGGTCCCGGCGGCGACCCGCTAATGCTCGCCCTGGACGCCGATAGCGACGGCGCGCTTTCCGCTGCTGAGATTGCCAACGCCGCGAGCAGCCTCGCCGCCCTCGATGCCGACAAGGACGGCCAGCTCTCCGGCGAAGAACTCCGTCCCCTCCCGCCGCCGCGTTCGTGATCAGGCCCTCGCCGCCCGGTTCTCGTTCTCGTTCTCGGCCGGCTGATGCCGGCCGAGAAAGCTGAGAGCAAGAGAATGAGTAGGAGTAAGAGAAAGACCCGTCAGAGGCGCGCTACACCACCAGCGCGACCTGCTGGCCGGGACCGTGGACGCCCTCGATGAGGATGCCCTCGACGTCCGCGGTACGCGACGGACCGGTCACCCAGATCACATTGGGATCGGTCCCGAGCGCCGCGACCGCCGTGGGCAGGTCGGGGTGGATCAGCGCACGCTCGATCACCGCCACGTGCACCCAGGGCGCGAGCGCCCCGAGGCGGCTGGAAGTCAGTGCGTCGTTCAAGACAATCGTGCCCGACTCGGCAATCGCACCCGCCGCGCGGGTGATGCCGAACGCGTAGTCGTCGACCCGTTTGCGGTCGAATGTCGTCTCCACCGTGAAGTCCGGCCCGAACGCCGGCTGCAGCTTGGGCCACAGCACCGGGTCGCAGTAGCCGTGCAGCCAGCCGCCCTTGCGCAGGTAGGCGACGAGGTCTGCCGCGTTCGTCACGGCCAGGCCGTTGACGCGCTTGATGCGCTCGGCAAAGAGCTCCGCCAGATCGCGCCCCGCGATCAGCTTTCGCATCACCGCCAGCTCGGAGTCGTAGTCGGGCAGCGGCGCGCGCTCATGCAGCGGCGCCAGGGCGCCCCGCACACGGGAGAGGATGGATTCACGATCGTCGGACATGGTGCCGGATAACGGGAGATTCGGGAAAGGGAGCAGGCCCGGGCGCCGCGCCCGAGCCTCACGTTCAAGCAGTGTTACTCTCCTTCTGGCGCGGACCCGAGAGCAGGAACTCCCGGCCGACCAGGTAGAGGAACCCGCAGAGCAGGACGAACGGGATCAGCGAGAGCACATCCGCATACGGTCCCTCGAAGAACGGATTGTTCTTCGCCGACCAGTTGGTCAGGGCGGTGTCGACGCGGTCGAGCGCGCCGGAAAGGAACGCGATCACGATGCCGGCGATGGCGCCGCCCGCGATGTAGCCGGAGGCCAGCAGCACGCCGGGGCTCTTGTCGCTCTCCTCGGCGAACTGCGCCTCGGTGAGCGTCGAATGGGAAGGCCGCTGCCGCAGCTTGCGGTCCACAAGCCAGCGGATCATGCCGCCGACAAAGATCGGCGCCGAGGAGGCGATCGGCAGGTACACGCCCACGGCGAACGCGAGCGCCGGCACGAACGACATCTGCATCGTGATCGCGATCATGAAGCCCAGGACGACGAGCGCCCACGGCAGCTTCTGGTCGAGAATACCCTTGATGATGTACGACATCAGCATGGCCTGCGGCGCCGCGAACTTGCGGACGGACGAGCCGTCGGGCCGGTCGGTGTACGTGCCGTTGATGCCCGGATCGACGAGCCACACGGCCTGGCCCTGGTCATTGACCAGATACTTGCCGGCGGGCGCGCCGTTGGTGTCGGTCTTGTGCCAGACGCGATAAGTCCCGGCGTCATCGCGGGCCTGCGGGCCGCGGAGCGTCTCGCGCAGCTCGGGGTCGAGTTGCTCCGGTGCGACGGTGAGGCCGGCGGGCGCCACCTTGGCCATCGGCACATAAACCGTGGCGGAGTCGTTGAGCTTCAGCAGCACCGGCCCGAGAAGCACGGCCGAGAAGAGCGCGCCGGCAAGGATCGCGAGCTGCTGGTACTTCGGCGTCGCGCCGAGCAGGAAGCCCGTTTTCAGGTCCTGCGAAGTCGTGCCACCGTTGGAGGAGGCGATGCAGACGATGGCGCCGACGGAGAGCGCGGTGACGTAGTAGGTGCCGCCGTTCCAGCCAACGAGGAGGAAGATCAGGCAGACGAACAGCAGCGTCGCGACCGTCATGCCGGAGATCGGGTTCGAGGAGGAACCGATTTCACCGGTGAGACGCGAGGAGACCGTCACGAAGAGGAAGCCGAAGCAGAGGATCAGGACCGCGCCGAGCAGGTTCATGTGCAGCGGGCGGGCCAGGACGATGAGCGCGAGAAGCAGCACGATGCCGGCGCCGACGAACTTGAGCGACAGGTCGCGATCGGTGCGGGGAACCCCCGAGCCGGGCTTCGCGCCCGCAGTCGCAGCACCCGCGCCGCCCTTGCCGATGCCGATGTCCTGCAGGCCCGCCTTGACGCTGTGCAGAATCGTCGGGAGCGCGCGGATGAGGCTGATGATGCCGCCGGCGGTGACGGCGCCCGCGCCGATATAGAGGATGTACGCGCGGCGGACGGCGTTGGGCGCCATCTCGCTGATCGGGATCGTGCCCGGGGCGAGCGGCTCGGAAAGGCCCTCGCCGAAGAACTTGATCAGCGGAATCAGCACCAGGTACGACAGCGCGCCACCGGCGCACATGATCGCCGCGACGCGCGGGCCGATGATGTAGCCGACGCCCACGAGCTCGGGCGAGATCTCGGCGCTGACGGAGCCGCCCTTGAATGGCGCGCCGAAGACCTTTTCAGGAATGTCCTTCCAGCCCTTGAGCGCGACGTTGAGCGTCTTGTAGAGCAGGCCCAGGCCGAAACCGGTGAAGATGACCTTGGCGCCCGGCGAGGAGCCGAGGCCCTTCGCGGCGGCCGCCCGCATCTCCGCCTGCGCGGCGGGCGCGGCGGCGGCGCGATCCTCTGGATTGGCGCCGGCCTTGAGCACCGCGGCGCACGCCGTGCCCTCGGGGTACTTCAGCGTGCCATGCTCCTTCACGATCAGCGCGCGGCGCAGCGGGATCATCATCAGGATGCCCAGCAGGCCGCCGAGCACCGCCACCAGCAGCACACGGGTGAGCTCGAGCTCGAAACCGAGGATCATGATCGCCGGCATCGTCGCGCCCACGCCGAAGGCCAGTGATTCGCCGGCCGACCCCGCGGTCTGCGTGATGTTGTTCTCCAGGATCGTGGAGTCGCGCACACCGAACTTCGACAGCCCGCGGAACAGCGCGAGCGAGATGACCGCCACGGGGATCGAGGCGCTCACCGTGAGACCGACCTTGAGGACGAGGAACAGCGACGAGGCGCCGAAGACGAGACCGAGGATCGCGCCGGTGATCACGGCGCGCGCCGTGAACTCCAGCATCTTGGACTCGGGCGCGATGAACGGCTCGTGTTGGGGGGTGTTGGACATGGGACGTTGAAAGGACCGGGAGGAGGAAAACGGGGCAGGTAGCAGCGGGTGTGCCGACGGCTCAGGCGCCGGGGCGCTGCCGCTGCTTCATCCATTTGCGGAACTGGCCGCCGCGCCACGGCGGCAGGTCGCGCTTCGCCTCCCATTTGCTGAGCGGCGGGACGGGGATGTGCCGGAGCGGCAGGAAGTCCATGATCTTGCCGCCCACGAGCGCGGCGCGCCAGGCGGCCGGCTGCGAGGCCAGGATCGACCAGCCGCCCATCGGCGGCGTGCCAACCGACGGCACGTTCTCCTCCTTGGCGCGGTTGCGCAGCCGCAGGAGCAGATCGGGGATCGGAATGTTGACCGGGCAGACCTCGTTGCACGCGCCGCAAAGGCTCGATGCCTTCGGCAGGTCGGCCTTCTGCGGAAACTTCTCGCCCATCAGCAGCGGCGAGAGCACCGCACCCACGGGGCCGGGATAAACGCTGCGATAGGCATGGCCGCTGACCTGCCGGTAGATCGGGCAGACATTGAGGCACGCGCCGCAGCGGATGCAGCGCAGGATCTCCCGGCACTCGCTCGCCAGCACCTCGGAGCGGCCGTTGTCGACGAAGATGACGTGCATCTCCTCGGGACCATCCGGCTGCTCCGGGCTCTTCGGCCCGCGGATGAACTCGGTGTAGGTCGTCAGCTCCTGCGCCGTCGCGGAACGCGCGAGCAGGTTGAGGAACACCGCCAGGTCCCGGTCGCGCGGCACGATCTTCTCGATGCCGATCACCGCGATATGGCACTTGGTTGCGGCGAGGCAGAAGCGCGAGTTGCCCTCGTTCGTCACCACCGCGATTCGGCCGCTCTCGGCCGACACGAAGTTGCCGCCGGTCATCCCGACGTCCGCGCTCAGGTACTTGTGGCGCAGAAACTGGCGCGCGCGCCGCGTGATCGTCTCCGGGTCGTCATTGTACGCGCCCAGGCCCTCGCGCTCGAAGCTGCGTGCGATCTCGGCGCGGCTCTTGTGGATGATCGGACGGACGATGTGGCTCGGATGGTCGTGGTCGATCTGGACGATGAATTCGCCGAGGTCGGTCTCCAGCGCCTCCATCCCGTGCTTTTCGAGGAACGGCGCGAGTTCGATCTCCTCGCTGACCATGGTCTTGGCCTTGACGATCTTGGTCGCGCCGCGGGCCTGCATGATATCCAGCACGGCCTTGCAGGCCGACTCGGCGTTGCCGGCCCAGTGCACGTTCACGCCATTGGCCTTCAGCTTCGCCTCCACCTGCGGGAGGTAGGTGTCGAGGTTCTCGATCGTGTGCTGCTTGATCTCGCCCGCGAGCCGGCGGAGGCGGTTGGGGTCGGCAAACTGGTCGAAGAGCAGCTTGGTCCGCTTCTCGTGCGTCGCCTTCGTCCCCTGGTACACCGCCGCGCGCTTCTCGCGCGGGATCTGGGTCGCGTACTGGTCAATCGGTTGGCAGCTCATCTCAGTCCTTTTTTCCGCCCTTCAGGGCGTCCCGGAGAACCTGGGCCACATGCAGTCCCTTGAGCGGCTTGCCCTGACGCTGGGCGAGCCCCGAGAGGTGCATCAGGCAGCTCATGTCGGGCGAAACATAGACATCGGGCTGCGCCGCGCGCACATGCTCGAGCTTCAGTTCGCCCATCGACGCGGAGATGTTGGGGAAGGCCACGGAGAACGTGCCACCGAAACCGCAGCACTGCTCCATCTCGCCAAAGTCGACAAGCTGCACGCCCTGGATCGAGCCCAGCAGCTGCAGCGCCGCCGGGATCGAGTTCGTGCCCCGCGTGTGGCAGGCGCGGTGCAGTGCAATCTTCGCGTCGTAGCGGCCAGGCCAGGTTTTCACCCCGAGCCCGTTCACGATGTAATCGCAGATTTCCCAGGTGCGGCGGCCCAGCGCGGCGACCTCGGGCAGATCGGGCTCCTTCTCGAACTCCATGATCGCGCCATGGAACATCATGGCCGCGCACGAGCCGGACGGCACCACCACCGGGTCGTCGCCGGCGAAGGTCCGCACCGCATGGCGCACGACCTTGCGGGAAGCAGCCCAATCGCCGCCGTTGAAGGCCGGCTGACCGCAGCAGGTCTGCGCTTCAGGAAAGGCAATCTCGACGCCGAGGTGTTCGAGAACCTCCACCGTGGCGGCCGCCACGTCGTCATAGAATGCGTCGCACAGGCACGTGGCCATGAGCTGGACCCGCTTGCCCGTGATAGGAGTGCGCTCGGTATGGAGCATGAGAGCGAAAGCGAAAACGCTGCCCCCGGGCGTCCCCAGTGCAATCGAAAATCCGGCCGCGCCGGCGCCGCCCCGAACGCCGCTGATTTGCCGCTCGCGCCGTCGGCCCAAACTGCGGCCCACGCCGCCTGGTGCGGTTTCCACCGCCGCGGCTACCATCAGGTTGATGGATCGTCCACCCGTGCACCGCCTTGGCTTCGGCACGGCCGCGCTGGCCGTGCTCCTGCTGGCCGCGTGCGCCCACCGGCCGCCGCGCACCTTGACGAGTTCGTTCGAGGCGCTCGACCCGCTCGCCGCACCGGCCGCGCGGCAACCCGCCGGGGGCGAGCCGGTCCTGGCGGATACGGTCGACGTCGTGACCTCGCCCCGGATCTACGGCAACGCGCGTCCCACTCTCAGCGCCGCGACGCTCGCCGCCGTCGGTGGCCAGCGCACGTTCATCGTCACCGTGACCTATGACGAGAACGGCACGGTCACCGATGTCGCGCCAAGTCTGCGCGGCCTCGTCCTGCGTCCGGAGCACGCCGACGAGGTATTGCGCGCCATCGCCGCCGCCGTGCATCGCTGGCGCATCGTGCCGGCCCGTGTGATTCATTACCGTGTGCAGGCAAATGGCGAACGCCTGTACCTCGGGGCCGACCCGCTCGGCGGCCGGATGGACTTCAAGTTCACCTTCGGCACCGACGCCGCGGGCGACCACTGAGCTGGACGGGAGCCGGACCGACGCTGCGGCGCAGCCGCGCGCCGGTGCCAAAATCTGACGGACGGGCAAAACCGATGCTCGCGCCGACTGCGCCCGCCCACCTACGCTGCGCCCTCAACTCAGTCCCTCCATGGCCAAAGCAATCTACTCCGCCGCCGTTGATCTCGGCGCGACCAGCGGTCGCGTCATCCTGGGCACCTGGGCCGGCAACCGGCTTGCGCTCACGGAAGCCCACCGCTTCCCGAACGCATTTCGTTCGCTCAATGGCCACGATTACTGGGACGTCGGCGGGCTCTGGCACGAGGTGCAGACCGGCCTGCGCAAGCTCGCCGCCCTCCTGCCCCGCGGCGCGAAGCTCGCCTCCATCGGCGTGGACTGCTGGGGCGTGGACTACGCGCTGCTCAACGACGCCGGCCGGCTGGTTTTCCCGGTGCACGCCTACCGCGACGCCCGCACCCAGCCTGGACTCAAGCGCCTCGGCAACACCCGCGCCGCCCTCGCCCGCATCTACGCCGCGACCGGCATCCCGAATGTCTTCTACAACTCCTCGCTCCAACTCGAGGAGGTCGTCGCTTCCTGCCCCGCGGTCGAGGATCTCGCGACGCGCTGCCTCTTCCTGCCGGATTACTTCAACTACCTGCTCTCCGGCCGGATGGCCAATGAGCTGACCATCGCCAGCACCACGCAGCTGCTCGACGTCAACTCGACCGACTGGTCCCGCCCGGCCCTCGATCACTTCCGCATCCCGTCGCAGTGGTTCTCGAAGCCGGTGCTCGCAGGCACGAAGCTCGGCCGGCTCAGCGCCGGCACCCGCGAGGCGCTCGCCGCGCCCGCCCTCGAGGCCGCCCAGGTCATCGCCGTCCCCGGCCACGACACCGCCTGTGCCTACGACGCCATGCCGGCCGCGCCCGACGGCTCCGACCTCTACATCAGCTCCGGCACCTGGTCGCTCGTCGGCTACGAGAGCGAAAAGCCGCTCCTCGGCGCCGAAGCGCTCGCCGCGCGCGTGGCCAACGAGCGCATTGGCGACGGTCGCTATCGTCCGCTCACCAACGTGATCGGGCTCTGGCTGCTCGAGTGCACCCTCAAGGAGTTCGCCTCCCGCCCGGCCAATGATCGCGAGTGGAGCGCCCTCATCGCCGCCGCCGAGAAACTCCCGGCGCCGGCCCAGCTCCTCGACGTCACCGATCCCGCCTTCAGCAACCCGAAGTCGATGCGCGCCGCGATCGACGCCCAGTTGCGCAAGCGCAAGGTCGCGCCGCCGAAGAACCTCGCCGGCTACACCCGCCTGATCTGCGACTCGCTCGGCCGCGGCCACGCCGACGCCATGCGCGCGTTCGAGAAGATGAGCGGCCGCACGTTCAAGCGGATCCTCATCGTGGGCGGCGGCTCCAAGAACCGCCTCCTCTGCCAGGCCACCGCCAACGCGGCCGGCCTGCCCGTCCTGTCGTTCGCCCTCGAGGGCACGGCCGTGGGCAACCTCGCCCGGCAGCTCATCGCCATTGGCGCCGTGAAGGATCTGCCGACGTTCCGCCGCCACCTGGCCGCGAACCTCAAGCAGACCGTCTTCAAGCCGCAGGCCTGATCCCTTCCTCCCGCTGTCGGCGCGCCCGCCGCGCCGGTCCATTCCTCCTTCACGCCCGCCCGGCTACGCTGCCGGCCGGGCCCTCATCGTCGTCGCCCAACCTCTCCAACCCACCACGCCCATGATCTGGCTCCATCCCCGCGAGGAACTCGTCGAAACCATGCGTCGCATCTACCGCTACAAGATGACGACCACGTCTGGCGGCAACCTGTCGATCCTCGACCCCGACGGCAGCATGTGGATCACGCCGTCGCGCGTGGACAAGGGCAGCCTGCAGCCGACCGACATCGTGCGCGTGCTGCCCGACGGCACTCGCGAGGGGCTGCACCCGCCGTCCTCCGAGTTTCCGTTCCATCGCGAGATCTACCGCCGCCGACCCGACATCAAGGCGATCGTCCACGCCCATCCCGGCGCCCTCGTCGCGTTCTCCATCTGCCGGCGCGTGCCGGAGACGCGCGTGCAGTCGCACGTGTTCTCCGTCTGTGGCCGCGTGGCCATCGCCCCCTACGCCTGCCCCGGCACCGCGGAGCTCGGCGAGAAGATTGCCGAAACGTTCGCCGGCGGCGCCGACTGCGTGCTGCTCGAGAACCACGGCGTCGTGATCGGCGGCCGCGACTTGGCCGAGGCGTTCCAGCGTTTCGAGACGCTCGAGTTCGTCGCCCAGACCCTCATCAACGCCTCCGCCCTCGGCACGGTGCAGAAGCTGTCCCCGGAGCAGCTCGGCGTCGAAACCATGCCCGATTTCACGGAGCTGCCCGACGCCGTCGTCTCCAACCGCGAGAAGGAGTTGCGCACCGCGATCTGCCGCTTCGTGCAGCGCGCCTACCAGCAGCGGCTCCTGATCAGCACCGCCGGCGCGTGTTCGGCGCGGTTGCAGGATAACGAATTCCTCATCACCCCCCGCCGCCGCGACCGGCTCGAGATGACCGCCGCCAGCATCGTTCGCGCGCGCCGCGGCGCCTGTGAACACGGCAAGCGCCCCAGCCGCGCCGCCCTCCTCCACGCGCTCATCTACGAACGCAACCCCGACGTCGGCGCCATCATCAACGCCCAGCCCGCGCACGCCTCCGCGTTCTGCATGACCGCCGCGCCGCTGAGCACGCGCACCATCCCCGAGAGCTATATCGTGCTCAACGAGGCGCCGCGCCTCCCGTTCCTCCGCATCGTCGAGGACGCCGAGCGGATCGCGCAGGAGGTTTCGCTGCGCAAGCGCCCGGTCGTGCTCATCCAGAACGAGGGCGCGCTTGTCCTCGGCCGCGACGTGCTCGACGCCTTCGACCGGCTCGAGGTGCTCGAGGCGACGACCGAAGCCTTGCTGCTCGCCCAGCCGCTCGGCCCCGTCGTGCCCATGCCCGACGAGGCCATCAGCGAACTCCGCCGCGTGTTCAACGTGGAGTGAGTCCGCCCGGCGGCGGCCTTACCAGATCACGACCTGCTCGCTCTTCGCGCGGCGCATCGGCGCGCCTTCCGGCACGTCGAACGCCTGCGCAAACTCGTCGAGATTCGCCAGCGGGCCGTTGACGCGCCACTTGCCGGGGGAGTGCGGGTCGACCCGCGCGCGGCGGATCGCCTCCGCCGGCCGCATGATGTCGCGCCACACCGTCGCATGGCTGATGAAGAACCGCTGCGCCGGCGTGAAACCGTCGATCTTCGGCTGGGGCTTGCCGGCGAGCGCCTTCTGCAGCGCCGCGTAGGCCACCTTGAGGCCACCGAGGTCCGCGATGTTCTCGCCCTGCGTGAGCTCGCCGTTCAGGTGCACGTCCGCGTGCGCCACGTATCCGGAATACTGCTTCACCAGGCCGGCTGCCCGCTGCTTGAACTGCTCCGCGCTCGCGGCCGTCCACCAGTCGTTCAGGTTGCCGTGGGCATCGTACTGCCGGCCCGAGTCGTCGAAGCCGTGGGTCATCTCGTGGCCGATCACGACGCCGATGCCGCCATAGTTCACCGCATCATCCGCCTGCGCGTCGAAGAAGGGCGGCTGCAGGATGCCCGCGGGGAAGGTGATGCCGTTCACCGCGGAGCTGTAATAGGCGTTCACCGTCGGCGCGGTCATGTGCCACTCGTCCTTGTCCACCGGCCCGCCGATCTTCGCGAGGTTGCGGCGCGTCTCAAACTCGGCCGCGCGAAGCACGTTCAGCACGTACGAGCGGCGGTCGATACCGACCGCCGAGTAGTCCAGCCAGCGGTCGGGATAGCCGATCTTCACCGTGAAGGCGTCGAGCTTGGCCACGGCCTTCGCCCGGGTCGGCGCATCCATCCACTCGAGCGTCGCCAGCCGCTCGCGCATCGCGGCGCGGACGTTGCCCACGAGCTCCAGCGCCCGGGCCTTGGCCGCCGGCGGGAAGAACGCGCCGACGTACAGCTGGCCGAGCGCATCGCCGATCGCGTCATCGGTCGCCGTGACCACACGTTTCCAGCGCGGCTCCTGGGCGGTCACGCCGGTCATGGCGGTGCCAAAGAACGCGAAGTGCGGATCGGCGAACGCGTCGCCGAGGAAGGGCGCCGTGCGGCGGAGGAGATGCCAGCGCAGGTAGGACTTCCAGTCCTCGACCGGCGCCGACTGGAGCTGGGCGGCGAAGCCTTTCAGGAAGGCCGGCTGCGCCAGGTTGAGCTCGCTGAATGCCGGGGCGTTCGTCGCGGCAAAGTACCGCTTCAGGTCAACCCCACCCGTGTAGGTCGGCAGGTCCGCGAACTTGATCTTGTGGTAGTTGGTCTGGGGATCGCGCAACTGCACGCGGGTCGAGGACGCCCGCGCCAGCTCGGTTTCGAGCTGCAGGACGCGCCCCGCCGCGGCCCGCGCGGCGTCCGGGGTATCGCCGAGCAGGACGAAGGTCGCCGCGATGTGCGCGACGTAATCCTCGCGCAGCTTCTGCGACTTGGCGTCGGGGTTGAAATAGTAGTCACGGTCGGCGTCGCGCCCCTGGTCGCTGATCGCCAGCCCGAGCCCGCCCTGCGCGATTTCCGCGAGTTCGCGCGTGCTGTCCTTGTCGTCCGGCCCGCTGCCAAAGCGGAAGCCGGCGTTGACGCCGAGCATGCGCAGATGTCCCAGCGCCTCGAGCACGTCGTCGGCCGTGCGCACGGCCGCGATCCGCGCGAGCTCCGCGTCCAGCGGCTTGGCGCCGGCGGCGTTGATCGCCGCCTCGTCCATGCCGCTCGCGTAGAAATCGCCCACCAACCGCTCGGCGCCGGTCGCCGCGCCGCCCTTGGTCGCCGCCTGCTCGCAGAGGCCGTGCAGCTTGGCCCAGTTCTCCTCCTGCAGCCGGTTGAAGCTCGCGTAGCGCGCGAGGTGCGGCGGGATCACGACGTGCTTCAGCCACGTACCGTTCACGTAGCTGAAAAAATCGTCCTGCGGGCGAACCGAAGGATCGAAATACTGGGGTTCGACGCCGGCCCCAAGCGGAGCCGCCGCCACGAGCACGGCCGCTGCCGCGGCCAGAAGGGTTTTGCGCATGGCCGCCACCGTCGGCACGCACCCCGCCGGGCGCAAGCCCTGCCGCCGTTCCCGTCCCGAAGCCACCCGTTTTCACCGCATCCAGGTATCGGAAATTGCCCCATGCGCCCACCGGGAATCCCGCCGCGAATTTGCATCGCCGTCACTCGCCTCAAGCGGCACCTATGACCGCCTACCACGCTTCCCACGATGACCGGATCGCAAACCCGCTGGCTGCGCCATGCCCGTTGGGCCCTGCTCCTTTGGTGCAGTGCCTTGGCATTGCCCGCGTCGCCCGTCTGGGACTGGGGCGGCAACGACGACGAGGACGATTTCGATCAACACACCCGCTGGGGCGGATCCGGCGTGCCTTCGCTACTCGACCACGTCCGGATCTCGCACGGCACCGTGCGGGTGCTCCGCGCCTGGGATATCGGGACGTTGGAACTTGCCGGCGGGAAACTGCGCGGCGGCAGCAACACCGTCTCGCTGCACAGCACGACCGCGAGCTCGGTCTGGAGCGCGGGCACGCTCCGGTTCTCGAGCGGCGGGGGCGTCACGGTGCAACCGGGCGCCTTCCTAACCATCAGCGGTGCCACCGACCATGTGCTCGACGGCGCCACGCTGACCAACTACGGCGCGGTGTACTGGAGTGCGACCGGCCATCTCGTCGGCGGCTCCGACGACGGCGTCTTCGTGAACCAGGTCGGGGCCACGTTCACCAAGGCGAGCGCCGGCGACACCCAGGTCAGCGGCGTGGCATTTCACAATGCGGGCAGCGTCATCGTCGACCAGGGCCGGCTGAAGCTCGCGTCCGGCGGCAGCCTGGGCGACCACGCCGCGTTTGTCGGCGCCGGCACCACCGTGCTCACCGGCGGCGCGTTTACGGCGTACGGTACGGTCCTCGCCGAGAACCTCGTGCTCGATGGCGCCACGCTCCAGGGCACCCTGACGCTGTCCGGCATGATGGACTTCGTCAGCGGCACGCTCGGTGCCGGCGGCACCACCACGGTGGCGGGCGGCAGTGTCCTCACGCTCAGCGGCGACGGCGACCACGGGCTCGATCAGCACACGTTGACGAATGACGGCGTGGTGAATTGGACCGGCGGCACGCTCAGCGGCGACCACGGTGCGACCCTCGTCAACGAGGGCATCTTCCACGACGGCGCGTCCTCGAGTGTGAACGCCGGGGCGAACGCCAACAGCTTCCTCTTCATCAACCGCGGCTCCTACGGCAAGGACGGCGCCGGCACCTCGACCATGAACGCCGCCTTCGTCAACGACGGCGTGGTGTCCGTCCTCGCGGGCCGCATGGTGTTCAACGGTGCGTTCACGAACCGCGGCTCGATCGTGCTCGCCGGCGGCGCGGTCGCGCAGTTCGGCGGCCCGCTCACCTTCGGCACGGACACGTACCTCGTCGGCCGGGGCACGATCGAGGCCAGCCGCGTGATCGCCGGCGGCTGGGTCGCACCGGGCAACTCCGCGGGCACGCTGACCATCACCGGCGACTTCGACCTGCTCTCGACCTCGGTGCTGCTCATCGAGCTGGGCGGTACGACGCCGGGCACCGGCTATGACTTTCTCGACGTAAGCGGCCAGGCGAGCCTCGACGGCACCCTGGCGGTCCTGTTCGTCGGCGGCTACGGCAGCCTGGTGCAGTCGGCCGACACCTTCACGTTCCTGCGGGCCGCCGGAGTGAGCGGGACCTTTGCGAACCTGAGCGGCGGCCGGGTGTTCACGCTCGACGGGTCCGGCTCGTTTGCGGTGACGATCGGCGCCACGAGCGTGAGCCTGTCGGACTTCCAGGCCGTGCCGGAGCCGGCAACCTACATGCTCCTCGCCGGCGGCGGGGCGCTCCTTTTCGGGCTGCGGCGGCGCCGCCGCTAGGGCGCCGCGAGCCGGTCCGGCGGGGCGGCCGGAGCGGGGCCGAAGTCAACAGAGAGACTAATTTCACGCTCGTTCCAAAGCGGGGCCGACATAGGCTGCGGGTCTCTTTGCTCATGAAAAAATCCCCCGCCCATTTCCCGGGCATTGGCACCATCGCCTACGAAGGCCCGACCACGGAAAACCCGCTGGCTTTCCGCCACTACAACCCCGATGAGCTCTTCGACGGCAAGCCGCTGTCGGAGCACATGCGCTTCTCGATCGCCTACTGGCACGCGTTCCGCGGCGTCGGCTCCGATCCGTTCGGCCCGGGCACGATCGTGCGCCCGTGGGAGAGCGGCAAGAATGCGATCTCCGTGGCGAAGACCCGCATGGAGGCCGCCTTCGAGTTCTTCCAGAAGATCCGCGCCCCGTTCTGGTGCTTCCACGACCGCGACATCGCGCCCGAGGGCGCCTCGCTCGCCGAGTCGAACAAGAACCTCGACCAGTTGGTCGCGCACGCCCGCGAGCTGCAGAAGGCCACCGGCGTGAAGCTCCTCTGGGGTACCGCCAACCTCTTCGGCAACCCGCGCTACATGTGCGGCGCCGCCACCAACCCCGACGCCCATGTGTTCGCCTACGCCGCCGCGCAGGTGAAGAAAGCACTCGAGGTCACCAAGGAACTCGGCGGTGAAAACTACGTCTTCTGGGGCGGCCGCGAGGGCTATGAGACCCTCCTCAACACCAATCTGAAGCGCGAGCAGGACCACCTCGCCCGCTTCATGCACATGGCGGTGGATTACGCCAAGCTCATCGGCTTCAAGGGCCAGTTCCTCATCGAGCCCAAGCCGAAGGAGCCGACCAAGCATCAGTACGATTTCGACGTCGCCAGCGGCATCGCCTTCCTGCGCACGTACGGCCTCGATCGCGCCTTCAAGTTCAACATCGAGACCAACCACGCCACCCTCGCCGGCCACACCTTCTCGCACGAGATCGAGGTCGCGGCCGCCGCGGGCATGCTCGGCTCGATCGATGCCAACGCCGGCGACACGCTCCTCGGCTGGGACACCGACCAGTTCAACACCGACGCGCGCGAGCTCACCCTCGCCATGGTGTCGATCCTGCGTGCCGGCGGCCTTGGCTCCGGCGGCTTCAACTTCGACGCCAAGCTGCGCCGGCCGTCGGTCGACCTCGACGACCTGTTCCACGCGCACATCGGCGGGTTCGACACCTACGCCCTGGCGTTCAAGGTCGCCCGCAAGATCCTCGCCGAGGGCAAACTCGAGAAGTTCGTCGCCGACCGCTATGCCAGCTACGACTCCGGCTTCGGCCGCGAGATCGAGACCGGCCGCACCAACTTCCGCCAGCTCGAGAAGCTGGTCCTGACGAAGCTGGGCGAGCCCAAGCTCCGCAGCGGCAAGCAGGAGTACCTCGAAAACCTGGTGAACCGGTACCTGACCTGAGCCAGCGCCACGCCAGCCATTCGCCTTAGTCGCAGCCGGCGGACCCCAAGTCCGCCGGCTTCTTTGTGCTTAGGCGTTGCCGTGGGCACCGCCTTGGGATCGTGTGGTCTAGCCCTCAGCATGCCCCGTACAGTCCAGACCTTGATTGTCCTGCTCGCGTTGACCGTCATTGGCACCACCGCCCGGGCGGGTACTGACCCCACCCCGGTCGCCCCCGCGCCGGAAAAGCCTGGCGCATCATCGCCGATGTACGTCCTGAAGGAACGCGTCCTCCAGATGACGGAGTTCCTGGATACCGTGCTGCCCGGCACCCTCGGCGCCGACAACGTCACCCTGCACGTCAACCCGCGCTTCACCGACCTGCGCGACCGCGAGTTCTTCCGCCTGCCCGTCGAGGTACGGTACGGCGCCACGGACCGGCTCGAACTCATCGGCGGCGTCTCCCCCTTCACCCCGAATCCCATCAACAGCGGCCGCGACCATCGCTGGGGCCCGGGCGAGGCGAAAATTGGCGCGCGCTACGACATCGGCAGCCGGCTCTGGTTCTACGACAAGGCCACCGTCGGCCTCGAGACCCGCGTCCCGCTCGGCAAGCCTCCCGTCCAGCTCAACGACCACTACACGCACGTGCGGCCCTTTCTCGCGACCTCCCGCACTCTGCGCCGCTGGCCCCAGACCACGTTCTACACGAACTTCTCCTACGATCGCAGCGTGAAGCTCACCGAGCGCGGCCCGCCGCCGCCGGATGTTGAACGGCGCCACGTCGGCGAAGTCGCGCCCGGCCTGCTCTACAAGCCCGGCGAGCTCGGCTACTTTGCCGAATACCGATTCCGGCATTTCCAGACGCCGCTCGAAAACCACCTGGGCCACGAGACGCAGATCGGCACCATCTGGGACATTCCGCTTTGGCGCAGCGCCCAATGGAAGCTGCCCGGCAAATGGCAGGTCTCCATCGGCTATCGCTACACGACCGAGGAGGGCCACGGCGACAGCCACGGCGTCACCACGCGGGTGAGCTGGCGCACCACCCTCCGCGAAGTGCTCGAACACGTCACGCCGAAGCCCGCCGCCAGCCGCTGATCGGCGGCGGCCGCCCGCCGCCGTCGTCCAAGTCGGAAAGTACCAGGTTGGAAGGTTCCAGGTTCCGTCGGCCCGCTCCGCTCCCGGGGACGCGATCGCGCCATTCGCTGGTCACCGCCGGACCTGACCCTCTTTCACTTAACCTCACTTCTCCGGCTTGGCGTTAGCCAAGCCGGAGGAACCGAACAGCTTTTGAATGACGGCGTGCGCGATGACACTCGGCGGCGCCGTGCGGGCCGACGGTTGGTAGAACCGCACCTCCGCCAGCTTCTTCTTGGTGTGCGCGGTGTGGAGCTCGGCGTTGAGCTCGATGATGTACGCGTTGAAATCCCACGTCCACCGGGCGCTGTAGCTCAGCACCGCCTCGGCGTCCTCCGGCATCATCGTCAAAGGACCGGAACTCGCCGTGCGGCCCGTCTGCCGAATCTCCGCCGCGAGGAACTCGTCGACGTGGTTGTTCTCGTTGAACGGCTGCACCACGAAGACCCGCTGGTAGCGGGTGAGGTCCACCGTCGGGTGTTTTCGCATCGTCACCGTCGTGCATCCGGCACACAGCCCAACCGCCGCCGCAAGGAGTACGAAGAGCACCTTCATGGTTTGTGTATCTGGGCCGACGACCTCCGCAGCGCAAGCCACACGCGGCGCCATGACGAAGAACGGGGACGCCGATCTACCGCCCCACCCAAACGAGCCGGTCGGCTTCAGTCTTCAGCTTTCAGCCTTGCACCCTTCAGCCTTGCGCCCTCGCCGCCGGCGAGGCGCTGGCGCCGGGGCAGCCTCAGGCGCCGGTGCCGCCAGCCGGATCGTCGGCCCTTCCACCCAGCGCGCCGGAATCGTCGTGGTGGTCGGCCACTGCGGAATACCCGTTTCGTTGCGCTGCAGCTGCGCGATCAGCAACTCCACCGCGCGCGCGCCCAGCTCCTGGGCCTGCTGGTCCAACCCCGCGGTCGGCCGCGTGCGGTAAAGCACGTTGAGCGCCGCAAAGCCGTGCGTCTCCGGCAGGCGCGCCCCCGCCGCCTCCATCCAGTCGATCGCGTCCGTAAAATGCCCCAGCACCACGTCCGGCTTGTAGCGCTTGAACCAGGCCGTGAACTCGTCCTGCCGGCGCTGATCCGTGATCAAGGGCGGCACAAACTCGATCGGCGTGCCGGGCGCCTCCTGGTACGAACGAAACGCCGCGCTGAACCGCCGCTGCATGCGGTCGTCGCGATCCCGCTCCACGTATAACCCGGGTCGCCGGTACCCGCGCTTCACCAGGATCGCCAGCAGCGCCAGGACCGACCGGTAGTGGTTGCAGCACACGCAGTGCACCGGGGGACGATCGATCACGTAGTCCGTATAGATTGCCGCGTAGCGCGACCAGTCGAGCTGCGTCCAGTCCGGTGGATACCACGACGGCAGGAGCAGCACGCCGTTGATACCGCGTGACTGCAGGATGCCGTCGAGGCGCTGCACCGTCATGCCATCCACGCCGACGATGAATTCCTCCAGCTTGAACCCGAGCTCGAGGGCGCGGTTCCGCCCGCCTTGCAGGAGCTCCCGGTGAAACGGCCCATGCGGCGCCCGCCCCGGTTCATAGAGGTCCAATGCGGCCAGCACGCCACGAAACGTCCCGCCCCGCGAACGCCGCAACTCCGACATCACCGCCGCCGCCAGCGGATTCCGCCGGTAACCGGCCTCGTCCGCCGCCTGTCGCACGCGCTCGGCCGTCTCGGGATCGACGCGTCCCTTGCCCCGCAACGCATCCGAGACCGTCGTGTGCGACAATCCCAGGGCGCGGGCCAGTGAACGGACGGTTGGGGCGGGGGATGACTTCATGCCAGACTGTCTGGCAATCACGATGCGAAGCGCTGGCAAGCCGAATCTCGGCGGTTATCACGCATGCCCCTGCCCAAACGCGCGCCCCTCATCGTGCGGGCGGCGGCGGAACCGGCGCCGTTTCGGTCCCCGCCTTCGTCACCTCGGGCGCCGTCACGGCCTGGACTGCCTTGAGGGCCACCGGGGCGCCGTCGGGCGTGACGACCCGCACGCGCCGCACGGTCCAGTCGCGGGCGTGGGCGATCGTCCCCGCCTTCTGGCCCGCGGCCTCGATGTCCTCGAGACGGATGTCGTGCAGCGGTCGCTCCGCCATGCCCGACGCCGTGAAGACTTGTCGCGCTCCGGTGATTTTCAGCCGCGCGATCGTGATATCGCCGAAGTCCGCGATCCCGCGCTCCGGCGGCACCCGTTCCGCCATCACCTGCCAGTAGGCCGGCATCCTGCCCTTGAGGGCCGGGGGCAGGTTCGATGTGTCCGTGGGCAGCGTCACGTAACTGTACCCGGGATTCCAATTCAGCGTGAACGTCACCGGCCGCACCACGCGCTCGAGGGTCGTGTCCAGGATCAGCACATCCCGGACATAGCCGCCGCGCGTGCGGGCCGATTTGAAGCGCAGGCCTTCGTTCGTGCCGATGCCACGGTTGCGGTACGCCACCACATGCCGGATGCCGCCCGCGGTCTCGCTGCCAAACCCGATCACGCCGTCGCCACGGCGCGCGATGTTGTCGCGGATCACGACGTATTCGGTCGGGCGATTCACGCGCAGCCCGTCGGCATCGCGCCCGGCCTTGAGGCAGATGTCGTCGTCGTTGTTGTCGATGTCGCAGCGCTGGATCAGCACGTGGCTCGAGGAATCGACGTCTACGCCGTCCGTGCTCGGCCCGGCGTTGTCGCGGATGTGAATGCCGTCGACCGTCACCCGCTCACAGTAGGTGAGCTGCACGGTCCAGAATCCCGAGCGCCGCAGCGTCAGCCCCTCGAGCGTCACGTCGCACGCGCGCCACGCGACGAACAGCCGCACCCGTTCCGCGTCGTAGTCGGCCGCCCAGCGCAGCCCGCGCGGGTCGTACTCGTCCTTGCGCAGCGTCCAGTACTTGCGCCAGCACCACTCGCCGTTCCCGTCGATGGTCCCCGCGCCCGAGATCTTCACGTTCTCCTGTTCGTACACGTTGATCAGTGCCGCGGGCCACTCCATCTCGATGCCCGCTACGCGGGTGGGCCGCCGGGGATAGGCGGCCTCGTCCGCCACGCCCTGCAGCGTCACGCCGGCATCGATCCGCAGGTGCACGCCGCTCTTCACGAACAGGGCGCCACTCACGTACGTGCCGGGCGCGAACGTCACCCTTCCCCCACCCGCCGCGTGCGCGGCGTCGATCGCCGCCTGGATGCCCGCGGTCGCGACGGTAACCCCATCGGGCTTCGCGCCAAACTCGACCACGCGAAACACCCGTTCCGCCGCGGGGCTGCGCTGCGCGCCCACCGTGTCCACCCACGCCGGCAGCTCCAGGCCCGGCGCCGCCGCCCGGCCGACCACGCCGGCCGCCAGCCCCATCACCAGCCACGCCAGCCACCCGGGGAATCTCGCTTTCATGTGGCGAGAGCATGCGCGCTTTTCGCCCGGTCAACCGTGAACCCCGAGGACGGTCCGACTGCCCCGCCGCGCCGCGGGGTTGCGCGCGCCCAAGGGCTCGGTGAACGTGCCGGATGCATTGGACGCTCCTACTCTGCGCCTCCGCCCTCGAGATCGTGTGGGCGGTCGGCCTCAAGTTCACCCACGGCTTCACCCGGCTCTGGCCCAGCGTCATCGTCGTCATCGCCACGATTGGCAGCGTGGGCCTCCTTTCCCTCGCCGCGCGCGGCCTGCCGATCGGCACCGCGTACGCGATCTGGACCGGCATCGGCGCCGCTGGCACCGCCACCGCCGGCATGCTGATCTTCGGCGAAAGCGCGTCGACCGCCCGCATCGTCTGCCTCGTGCTCATCGTCAGCGGCGTCGTCGGGCTCCGGCTCTTCGAGCGATAACTGTAACTCCGGACCACGGACTGCGTCGGCCCCGGACCGATGTCGTCCAAGCCCTCGCCCCGTCTGCGCGCCGGTCTCTCCGCCGCGCTCGCGTTTCTCTCGGTCTTCGCGCTGGCAGGTTGCGCGCACCGCGGTCCCGGCCCGGAAGGCGGCCCGCCCGGTGGCCGCAAGGGCAAGCCCCCGGTCACGATCCCCGAAATGGAGGCCCACGGGACGTTCTACGGCGGGCAACTCGTCGTCGACGTGCTCCTCAACAGCGCCGGCTTCGGCCCCGAAGCGGGCAAAGGCGGCCCGGGCGGCGGCGGTCGCAGCGGCCGCGGTGGGGGCGGTGGCGGCGCCGGCTTCAGCGGCGGCTTTGGCGGTGGCGGCATGGGAATGGGCATGGGCGGCGGAGGCGGGATGGGCGGCCCTCCGGGTGGAGGCGGCGGCATGGGCGGGCCCCCTGGCGGCGGCATGGGTGGACCTCCCGGCGGCATGGGCGGCGAGGAAATGGCCTCGGGCATCCCGACGGCACGGCTGACCGCCGGCAGCCAGCCCCCGGTACGACTGCATCTCCGGCTCAGCAACACCACCGGTGCCGACGTCCAGGTCGAGGTGGCGGAGTTCACGTCGGTGCTCGGCAATTTTGCCGTGCAGCCAAAGGTGATTCCCGTCCCGGCCAACGGCGCGGCCGCGGCCTTTCCCATGACATCGCAGCTCGGCATCGAGTCCGCCGACACCCCGCTCACCGTGACCCTCAAGTTCAACGGCGCACGCGAAACGCAGGTGCTCCGCCTGAAGGTCAAGCCCGGCGTCGCCAACGCGCCCGCCGCTCCGCCTCCTCCGCGCTAAGTCTGAGATTCACCCGCGCCGTCGCCCGCCGTTGTCGCGCTTCGCTTCCGTTCTTGCGGACGTCATCCCGTCGCGAGCGGGAAACGCCGCTTGAGCGTGTGCACCGCCCCGCTCGGCCGCAGCTCGCTCGCGTAGAGATCGAAGCTTTCGACGCGAAAGGACGGTCCGACGAATTCCCGGTGCGCGTGCATCCAGTGCGCGAGCGCGGGGCCGACACTTTCCGTGCAGCGCGCCAGCGTCACGTGCGGGTGAAACGTGCGCACATCGAGATCGATGCCCGCCCCGAGCACGGCATCGTCGATCCGCTGCCGGAGCTGGAACAGCCGGGGATGTCCCGCCCCCACGCCCAGCCAGAGCACGCGCGGCGGCCGGTTCGGCGGGAAGGTGCCGAGTCCTTCCATGGGCAACACGAAAGGTGCGACCTGCACCTGCGCGAGCCGGTCCGCCATCGCCGCCGCCTCCTCGGCCCTGACGTCGCCGAGGAAGCGCAGCGTCACATGCATCTGCTCGGGCCGCGTCCACGTAAGCCCATGGATCGGCTCGACCAGCGGGAGCAACGCCGTCCGCACCGCCTCCGGCAGCGAGAGCGCAATGAACAGCCGTTCCGTCGTGTTGGTCGCGGCGGCAGGCGCATCTGGGGCGGTCATGGCGCATTCATGGCCCGCCTCCGGCAGATTCTCAATCACCGGTGCCCCCCTGCCGACGGGACGTCGGGCCGAAGTTCAAAATGCAACAGGCGGCGGGACCTAACCCGCCGCCTGTGCTAGATGAATTGGCTTATCGCTTACCGCTTCTCGCTTAGTGCCGTCCAGTTCACCAGCGATGACCGCCGTGATGGCCATGACCACCATACCGCGGGCCCGAGTAATAGCGGAAATGGTAGCTGACCGGAGGAGGCGGCGGGCAGTACCGCGGGCCGGGGCCCACATACACCACCGTCGGAGGCGGCGGCGCATACACCACGGTCGGGGCCGGCTGCGCATAGACGACCTGCGGCGCGGGCTGCGTGTAGATCACCGTGGGCGGAGGCGCCGTCACGACCGGAGCAGGCTGCGCATAGACCGTCGTGTCCTGGTAGGCATAGGCGGGACGGCTCGGGGTCGAAACCGCGGCGCCAATAATCGCGCCAGCCACACCGCCAATCACTGCGCCCTCGGCCCAGCGATCGTTGTTGTGCCCACCGATCAGACCGCCGGCGATGGCGCCGACAACCGCGCCCGGCCCCACCGCGGACTGCGCCTGCACCGTGGTTGCACCGGCCGCGAGCGCGAGGGAGAGAGTGACGAGAAGAGTTTTCATTGCGCACCTGAGACGAACCCGCCGCGGCCCATATTCACCGCCGGCGATTACGGCGTCACTGCATATTGGTTTCCAACAACTTACAACGTACGAATCTGCCACTCGTGACGCTAATCTTTCCGTCCGCCGCACCGAACCCGTCGTGGGCCGCTCCGCCGGGACCGATCGATGCCAGCACGTGACTTACGCACCCGGCGCGCGGGGGTGGGTCGGACCGGCAGTTGTCCTCATTCCGCTTTCAGTCCTTCAGCTTTCAGCCTTGCGCCCTCGCCTCCGCGAGGCACCCGCGTACCGTCGCCCGCATGACTTCGCGCCTCCACGCCCTGGTCACCGGAGCATCCCGCGGTATCGGCCGCGCCATTGCCGAGCAACTCGCCGCGCGCGGCTGCCGGGTCGCCGTTCACTACCACCAGAATCGCGCCGCCGCCGAATCCCTCCTCGCGACGCTCCCCGGCGACGGCCACGCCTGCTTCGCAGCCGATCTCCTGCGTAATGACGGAGCGGAGACGCTGTGGACGGAGGTCGAGCGGGGCTTTGGCCCGGTCGATCTGCTGGTGAACAACGCGGGCATCTACGAGCTCCACGCGTCGCTCACCACTGACCACGCCGCCTGGCGCGAGGCGTGGCAGCGTACCCTCGCCTCCAATCTTCTCGCCCCGGCGCACCTCTGCCACCTCGCCGCCCTCGCCATGGTCAGCCGCGCGGAGCGCACCACGCCCGACGCCTTCGGGCGGGGACGCATCGTGAACATCTCGTCGCGCGGCGCGTTTCGCGGCGAACCGCACGCGCCTGCCTACGGCGCCAGCAAGGCCGGTCTCAACTCGCTCAGTCAGTCGCTCGCCAAGGACCTCGCCCCACGGGGCGTCTTCATCTTCTGCCTCGCGCCCGGCTGGGTGGAAACCGACATGGCCGCGGAACACCTCACCGGCCCGCGGCGCGACGAGATTTACGCCCAGCACCCGCTGGGCCGCGTCTCCCGCCCGGATGAGATCGCCCGCGCCGCCGTGTTCTGTGGACTCGACGCCCCCGCCGTCATGACCGGCTCCATCGTCGACCTCAACGGCGCGAGCTACCTTCGCACCTGACCGCCGCCCGCGCCGCCGGCCCGTTCGTTCGAGCGTCGGCAGGCTGGAAAGTTGCAGGGTCCAGGTTCTCCAGGGCGGCCGCCGGCACGGCGTTGCAGGTGGGAAAGTTGGAAAGTGACAGGTTCCGGCCTTCGTTCACCCAACCGCGAGCAAGTCGCGCCAACGTATCCGTTCTCCGGGTTCAGCCTTCAGCCTTCGTTTCTTCAGCCTTTTCCCATGAGTCGCTGGGTGCGGCGCGCCAGGTCGATGAACTCCGCGCGCTGCCCCGCGGGGTCGTCGGCCGGCTTCGCCGCCGCGCCCGCCGCCCAGGCGATGACGTCGCCGATGCTCGCGCTGCCCCGGTACGGCGACTCGCGCAGCACCATCCCGTACGCGGCGACCGCCGCCGCGAACCTGAAATCGGAGCTGGCATTCGCGAATGCCGCGCCGCCATCGGTCAACGGGATCTCGAGCTTCTGGCTGACGTCCCCGTCCGGCGCCTTGTAGCGGATCTTCACCGCCAGCAATTCCGCGGCATGGGGCACCACCGCCGAGGCGAGCGGCGCCGCGACGGCGTAGCGTGAGACATCCACCGGCGGCGGCATCACCACGTTGGCTGCGTCCGCCCCCACCGGCACGATCTCGTAGAGCGCGGTGACGGTGTGCCCCGCGCCGATCTCGCCGGCGTCGACCGCATCGTTGTTGAAGTCGTCCTTGTTGAGCAGGCGGTCCTCGTAGCCCAGCAGCCGGTAACTCGCCACGCGCGCCGGGTTGAAGTCGACCTGGATCTTCACGTCCTTCGCCACGGTGAGCAGCGTGCCATTCACCTGCTGCGCGAGCAGCTTCTCGGCCTCCCGGCGCGAGTCGATGTAGCCGTAGTTGCCATTCCCCTTGTCGGCTAGGAGCTCGAGCGTGCTGTCCTTGTAGTTGTGCATCCCGAAACCGAGGGCCGTCAGCGCCACGCCGGTCTTGGCCTTCTCCTCGATCAGCCGCGCGAGCTCGCCCTGGTTCGTCACGCCAACGTTGAAATCACCATCCGTGCACAGGATCACGCGGTTGATGCCGCCGGCGATCACGTTGGCCTTGGCAATGTCGTACGCCAGCTGGATGCCCATCGCACCGTTGGTGGAGCCGCCGGCATGGAGCGCGTCGATCGCCTCAAGGATCGTCTGGGAGCGGGACGCCAGCGTGGACGGCAACGCGAGCCCTGAGGTGCCGGCGTAGGTGACGATCGCGACGCGATCATCCGGGCGTAGCGCCTGGATGAGCACGCGCATCGCCTGCTTCACGAGTGGCAGCTTGTTGGCGCTCTGCATCGAGCCCGACACATCGAGCAGGAACACGAGATTGGCCGCGGGCCGCTGGGCGACACTCACCTCGCGCGCCTTGATCCCGATGCGCACGAGCCGGTGCCCCGGAGCCCAGGGCGCGTCCGCAACCTCGAGCGAGGTGAGAAACGGCGTGCCGTTATCCGCCGCCGGAGCCGTGTATTGGTAGCTGAAGTAGTTGAGCAGCTCCTCGATTCGGACCGCATCGGGCGGAGGCAGCCGCCCGCCTTCGACGAAGCGCCGGACATTCGCGTAGCTCGCCGTGTCCACGTCCACGGCAAAGGTGGAGAACGGCTCGCTCGCCGCCGCCACAAACCGGTTGTCGTGCTGAAAAGCGTAGCTCTCCGTGTTGTGCGGCGTCGGCTGATACGCGTAGTCCACCTCCGGCACGGGTGGTACCCGCGGGACAAAGGGTCGCGGCCACGGCACGCCCGCCGGAGGCGGCATCCGCCGCAGCGCGTCGATCGTGTTGTTCCATTCGCCCGGCACGCGGAACGAGAACCGCTCCGGCGGCGATTTCAGACTCGGAGCGAGCAGCGGCGCCGCCGGCTCCTGCGGCCATGGCGTCACGTAGGCATGCATCTGCGGCGCGGGCACGCGGCTCCGCGGCTCCGCCGGGATCACGAACCCCGGATCGTCGGGATAGTAATAGGGACGTGGCGCTTGGGCGGCCGCCACGCGCGCGGTCTTCGAACGCGTAGCCGCCACGTCCGAGCCATACGGTACCCCCAAATGGACGTCAGTAGCCGTAAGCATGACCTGCCCGCCAGTTGGCGTCGCTGGCTGCTTGCTGAGCGCAAGACTGCCTGGCGTGTGGCCGCTCGCCCAGGTCGCGTCCGTGCCTTTCGCGCCCGGCACCGCTGCGCCAACATACTGCCCCGACGCCGGCCGCAGCCCCGTCGTGCTTTCGACGGCCGCATACGTCATCGACCGCTCGCCGGTTTTCGCGGCTTGCGCCGTCCGCACCTGCTCGAGCAGGCCCCGCGCGGCCAGTTCACGGGTGTTCGCCCGGGCCGCCTCGGCAAACTGCTGCTTTCTCACCTCAAACGCCTGCAGCCGCAGCTCGTCCGCCTCGGTCTTGGGGTTGTCGACCGCCGGAGCAGCGTCAGCAGTGGGCAGGGCCTGCGGCTCGGCCACCGCGACCGTGCCGTTTCCCGGCGGGTTCAGCTTGATCTCCGTATAGTACCGCACCTCCTGCGCCGGCCGCTCATCACGCAGCGCCAACATCACCGCAAAGCACGCCGCCGCCACGCCGCCCACCACATAGTAGAGCTGCGGGAAACGCAGGATCTTCGCGCCGAAACCGCCGCTCGCATAAGGAGGCGTCGGCCGGTGCGGTGCGGTCGCTGGCGCGGCATGGCCGTTCAGCGTGATCACCTGGGGTTCACCGCCAGGCGAGACTACCACCGGCACGCGCACCTGCGGTTCCGGCTCGTGCGCGAGCGCGGTCTCCAGTCTCTGCGCAAATTGTCGGATCTGCTCCACGGCCGCGCGTGCGGCCGGGTCCTCCCGCAGCGCGGCTTCGACCGCCGCGCGGTCGGACTCGGGCAATTCGCCCAAGGCATACGCCGTAAGCTTCGGATCATCGGGGGAAAGTCGGGAAGGGTTCATCGTCTCGTTCTCCTTAGGGCCGCTGCGCGGCGAATTCCGTGCGCAGGCGCGCCACGGCGGTGTGAATCAGGAAGCCCACGTTGCCGATCGACAGCTCCGTGATCCGGGCGATCTCCTGATAACTGAATCCGTTCTGAAACTTCAGCCGGATGACCTCCTGCTGGTTGGGCGGCAACCGGTCGATCAGGCGCAGGATCGTCTCCTGCGTCTCCGCGTCCTCCAGCGCCCGCCCGGGCCGCGGCTCATGAGCGGTGACCCGTTCCACCTGACCCTCCTCGAAGCGCTTCATACGCCCCTCCTTCCGCAGCACGTCCAACGCCCGGTTGCGACAGACGGTGAACAGCCACTCGGTGGCGTGGCCCGCGACCGTTTCGGCCGGCTGGGACATGAAGCGGACGAACGTGTCCTGCACGACGTCCTGCGCGCGCTCCCGGTCGTTGAGGAGTCGCGTGGCGTAACGCACAAGGGGAGCGCGTTGCTCCGCAACGATGCGCTCCAGAAACGAGGTGTTTGCATGGTCGATTACCCGCGGATTCGGGGGAGTTGGCGACATGTGGTTCTCCTGGGTAAACGAGCTGCGGCGCGGTTTCTTAGAAAAGACTTTTGCCAGCATGGCGAGCCGGGGCTTCCTTGCCGCCTATGCGTCGCTTGTGCCTGCTCGCCAGCCTCCTGCTGCTCCTGCTCCCCGCCGGCTGCACGCGGCCCGACACCCCCGCCGCCGCCGGCGTGAAGTCCCGCACGCTTCTGGTCGGCAATGCCGCCGAGCCCGCCGACCTCGATCCGCCCACCGTCACGGCCTACACCGACATGAACATCGTCATGGCGCTGTTCGAGGGGCTCACGTTCATCGACGAACAGACCACCCGGCCCGTGCCCGCCGCCGCCGAGCGCTGGGAAACCTCGGCCGACGGGCTCACCTGGACGTTTCACCTGCGACCCAACGCCGCCTGGTCCAACGGCGATCCCCTCGTCGCCGACGACTTCGTCCAGTCGTTCCGCCGCACCGTGTCCCCGCGCCTGGCACTCGAGAACGCCTCCTACCTTTTCCCCCTGAAGAACGCCGCGGCCATCAACGCCGGCAAGATCGAGGACCCGGCCGCGCTCGGCTGTCGCGCGGCCGACGCGCACACCCTCGTGCTCACGCTCGAGCGCCCCACCCCGCACCTACCGCTCCTCACCTCCCTCACCTACTGGTATCCGATCAACCCGCGCGTGCTGGAGAAGTTCGATGCCATGCGCAACCGCGGCACACCTTGGACGCGCCCCGGAAACCTGGTGGGCAACGGCCCGTTCACGCTGGCGGAATGGACGCCCCACGCGCGCGTCGCTGTCGTGAAGAACCCGCGTTACTGGAACGCCGCCGCCACGCAGCTCGAGCGCATCGAGTTCTTCCCGTACGAGAAAGCCGACGCCGAGGAGCACAGCTTTCGCGCCGGCCAACTGCACGTGACGTTCTCACTGCCGGTCTCGCGCATCGCCACCTGGCGGAAACGCGACCCCGCCCAGTTGCGCGTCGATCCGTTCCTCCAGACCACCTTCGTCTCCTTCAACACGAAGCGCCCGCCCTTCGATGACGCCCGCGTGCGCCGCGCCTTCGCCCTCGCCATCGACCGCGCCGCCATCTCGCGCACCGCGCTCGGCGGCAGCTACGCGCCCGCGTTCGCGGCCACCCCGCCCGACTCCGGGGGCTACACCGCCCGCGCCCGCGTCGACTACAATCCGCAGGAGGCTCGCGCCCTCCTCGCCGCCGCCGGCCACGCCAACGGCGCCGGCCTGCCGGCCCTCTCCCTCCAGGTGCGCAACGACGACCTCCAGCCCGTCGTCGCCGAGGCGCTCCAGGGCATGTGGCAGCAAACCCTCGGTGTGCACGTCGAACTCACCCCGCTCGAGCAGAAGACTTGGCTGCAAAACCAGCGCACGTTGAACTACTCGCTGTCGACGTTCTCCTGGGTCGGCGACTACCCCGACCCACTCACGTTCCTCGGCCTGTTCACCGGCCAGAGCGGCAACAACTGGACCGGCTGGAGCGCGCCCGAGTACGACCAGCTCATCGACACCGCCGCCACGACCACCGATGCCGCGCGCCGGCTCGAACTCTTCCAGGAGGCCGAAGCCTTCCTGCTCGAAACCGCGCCCGTCACGCCCGTCTATCACGGCGCACAGACATTCCTCATCCACCCTGCCGTCCGCGGCTGGGTTCCCGCCCTCCTCGGCAGCCGCCGCTACCAAAAGGTGAGCCTGGCCCCCGCGAACGAGTAGTTCTTTCCGCCACCCGCCCGCTCCGAAGAACAAGATTCGCCCTCCCCCGCTCTTTCGCTCTCACTGCTCCCGCCCGTCGCCGGAGAGAAAGAGTAGGAGTAAGAGAAAGAGTAAGACCCTCCGTCGGCCACTCTCACTCTCACTCCGCAGGCCACTTTCACTTCTTCCGTCCCCTCACTCCCTCATTCCCTTTCCCTCATTCCCTTCACTTCCCTTTCCCTCATTCCCTTCTTCCATGCGCTGGCTCTCCGCCCTCTTCGTTTCCGTTCTCCTCACGGCGTCCACCTTCGCCGCTGACTCCGCGCTCGTGCGCGTCTGGCCGCGATGGGTCAACGCCGAGGATTTCGACCGCATCGGCCAGTACTTTGGTCAGTCCGAGAGCGACCGACGCGAACTCGTCCTCCGCACGCACGCCGAGGAGCGCGCGGGGCTCTACTTTCTCGTTCGCCTCAAGGGCGAAGCGTCCGCCCCGGCCGCGCAGATCGTCGTCGAGGTCATCCGACCCGACGCGCCCGAGCCGAAGCGCTTCACGTTTCCCGTGACGCTTTCCGCCAAGCGCCGCGTCGTCGAAGTCGGCCTCACCGGCGCCGACTGGCCCGGCGGTCGCGATGCCCATCCCGTTGCCTGGAAACTCAGCCTGCTCGACGCCGCGGGAAATGTCCTCGCGAGCGAGCAGAGCTTCCTGTGGGCCAGCCCAACCAAATAGCACCCGTCCCCGCGGGCGCCGGCTGGTCCGACTGGCAGGACGTACCAGGCCTGCCGCCGCTCACCGCCGCCGTGCTCGCTGAGCTCGTCGACGGCGGCCAGGCGTTTCGCTGGTACCAGTCGGCGGACAGTTGGTACGGCACCTGGGCCAACCACGTCGTGCGCGTGCGACTCAGCCCGAAAGGAGCGCTGGAATGGTGCGCCCCCGCCGCCCAGGCCCAAGCCACCGTGTCCGCCGTCGCCGCCTATTTCGGCGCCACCGTCGATTTCAACGGTCTCACCGACGCCTTGCCCTGGCGCAGCGACCCACACCTCGCCCGCTGTCTCGACGCCTTTCCCGGGCTGCGCATCCTGCGCCAGCCGTTCGGCGAGACGCTCCTCGGTTTCCTGTGCAGCGCCACGAAGCAGATCGTCCAGATCAAGCAGATGGTCGCGTTGCTCGCCGCCCGGCTCGGCCAGCCGATCACTCCCGCGCAACGCGCCCTCCTCGCGCGCGGCGCCCCCGCGAGCCTGGGCTTCCAGCGCCCCACCTGGGAGGCGCTCGCCGAGGCCCCGGAGGCCGACCTCCGCGGCTGCCTCCTGGGCTTTCGCGCCCGCTACATCGGCGAGACCGCACGCTTCCTTGCCGCGCATCCAGGCTGGCTCGAGGAAACCGAGACCTTGCCCTACGCGGAGGCCAAGACGCGGCTGTGCGGCCTGCCGGGTGTCGGTGAAAAGGTGGCCGACTGCGTGCTGCTCTTCGGTGCCGGCCGCCTCGAAGCCTTTCCGGTCGATGTGTGGATCCTGAAGACGCTCGCGCGTCGCTATGGACTCGATGGCTGGAAACCCGCTCCGCTCGCGCAGTTCGGCCGCCTGCACTTCGGCCCCTCCGCCGGCCTCGCTCAGCAATTCCTCTTCGCCTGGGAACGGGCCCGAAGGAGTGAGGAGTGAAAGTGAGAGTGAAAGTGCGCAAGCCGACGCAAGCTTCCTCTCTTCCGCCTCTTCCTCTTTCTCTCGCGCCCGAAGCCTTGGATCGCGTCCGCTCCCAACACGCAGGAGCAGCCTCCCACGGGGACTCATCATTCTAAATTCTGCATTCTCCATTCTGCATTAGCTGCCGTCCGCCCCCGGCGGACGGCAGCGCACCAGCTTGTCCGGGTTGCGCACAATGTAGATCGCGCGCACGCGGTCGCCGTCGAAGTCGAGTGACACCACACGGTCGACTTTGCCGCCGACGCGAACCACGGCCCCGGGTCGGCCGTTCACCAGCACGTACGTGACCTGCGGCGCCGCCGTCGCGAAACGTCGGATACCGACGAAGAACCGGGCGACCCGATCCGCCGTCCGCACCGGCCGGATCACCGCGTTCGCCTTGCCGCCGCCATCGGCGATCAGCACGACGTCGTCGGTCAACAACGCCAACAGCTCGCGCAGGTCCCCCGTCTGCGTTGCGCCGAGGAAGCGATGCGTCAGTTGTTCCGCCTTTTCCGGCAGCGTGGCCGTCCGCCCCGCGCCGCCGGCCAGGCTGCGCCGGGAGCGGCTGACGATCTGCCGGCACGCCGCCTCGCTGCGGCCGACGATGCCCGCAATCTCGGCGTAGTCGTAGTCGAAGGCCTCACGGAGCAGGAGCACCGCCCGCTCCACCGGGGCGAGCGACTCCAGCATCAGCATGAACGCCATGCTCAGCGAATCCGCCAACGCCGCCGGCTCGGCGGGATCCGCCGCCGCGTCGTGCAGCAGCGGCTCCGGCAGCCAGACCCCGACGTATTCCTCGCGGCGGCGCTGCGCCGAGCGCAGGCGGTCGATGCAGAGTCGCGTGGTGGCCGAGACCAGCCACGCTGTCGCCGAGGTGACAACCGCGCGATCCTGCGCCTGCCAGCGCAGGTAGGCTTCCTGCACGGCATCTTCGGCATCGGCCACGCTGCCAAGCATCCGGTAGGCGATGCCGAACAGCCGGGGCCGCAGCGCCACGAACGGATCCTCCATGGCGGGTCCTCGACTCACGCGCCGAGCTCCGGCGGCACGCGGAAACCGACGTTGAACCGGTTCCAACCGTTGATCGTGACAATTGCCAGCGTGAGCCGCGACAGCTCCGGCTCGGTGAACTGCGCGCTCACCTCCGCATAGGTGTCGTCCGCCACCGGCGCGAGCCGGGTCAGGGCTTCGGTCCAGCGCAGCGCGGCTCGCTCGCGCGCGGTGTAGCCCGGCGCCTCGTGCCACGCATTCAGGAGGTAGAGGCGCGCCGAGGTTTCGCCCCGCTGCACCGCGTCGCGGTGGTGCATGTCGAGGCAGAAGGCGCAGCCGTTGATCTGCGAGGCCCGCACTTTCACGAGGTCGAGCAGCGAGGGCTCGAGCCCCGACGCATCCACCGCCCGCTGCAGGGCCAGCATGGCCTGCAGGACCTCGGGCGTGGCTTCGGCGTAGTCGAGACGCGGTTGGACGTGGGTTTCTTCGTTGGTGGGAATGATCATGACACCAACGAAGACGAAATGCCGGTCGCGTTTGTGACGGGCCGGCCAGAATCGGCCTTAGCGGCGCGCCTTTTGAATCAGTTCCACCTCGTAACCCTCGGGCGCATCGACGAACGCGATCGTGTCGCCGCTGCTCGTCTGAGTCGGGCCGTCGCTCAACGCGTAGCCCTTCTTCGCGATCGCCGCGGCGAAGGCCTCGATGCTGTCGACCTCGAACGCGAGGTGCATGAGGTCGGACTGCACCTGCACGCTCGGACTGTTCGGCAGGTAGGTGATCTCGATCTCCTCGTCGCTGTTGGGCGTCGCCAGGAAGACGATCTGCGCGCCGCGCGGGGAAACGCTGCGGCGGGCCACCTTCAGGCCGAGCACATCCTCATAAAAGCGGATCGTGCGCTCGGGATCATTCACCCGCATCCGGGTGTGCAGAAGTTTCTTAACCATGGTGCCGGCTAAGGTGCACCGAACCGGCCGTCGCTCAACTGGAACCTCAAGCCGTCGGCGCCGCCGGGTCGCGCAGGGCGTGCATCAGCTCCGCCAGGCTCGTGGCCGCCTCTGGCGTGTCGTTGCAGTAGATCGCGACGCGGTCGGCCAGGTCGGCGCTGTCGAGCAACGCCCCGTACACCGCGAGCGTCGCCTCACGGGTGCGCGCAGCCGCCACCGCCACCTCCACCTTGATGTTCGGGTTTGCCTCCTTCGCGGCGCGAACCACCCGCTCGACATATTCGCGAAACGCCACTCGCCCGCTGCTCAGTTCGGAACGCGCATAGACCGTGATCACGTCTCCGTAGCGCGCGATCTCGCCCACATGCGCCAGCACCCGCGTGTCGGGATACTCGAGGCCCACCACCAGCGGGATCCCGAGGTGCTGCGTGTCCTCGCGCATCATCTGGGCTTCACGCCGCACGCCATCGTGGTAGCGGCCAGGCACAAACACCACCGCCTTGGCGCCAGCCAGGTTGCGCTGGCGCTCGCTGATCAAGGTGTCGTTCGCCACGTGAACCCAGACATCGGCTTGCTTCAGCCCAACATCCGCCACGCGAAAGCTGCCTTTCAGCGCATCGAGGTGTGACACGACCACGGCATCTCCGGGCCGCGTGAGGTCGTTCAGCTGCTTCACAAACGGCGACTCTCCGACGTAGAAGTCGGGGTACACCGTGACCGGCAGGTTCCGCAGTTTTTCCCGACGCAAGTCGGCCGACTCACCGGCGGCAGACGCCACCGAAACCAGACAAAGCGCAAGGGCAAGGTAGGTAAGGCGCATAGACGCAAACAAACTGCCGGAGAGATTCCGTCAAGCGCCTAGTCGCAGGGGAGTTGCACGGCCAAGCCCGCCGCGGCATGGTTTCGCCATGGTCGATTTCGCCGCGATTCAGGCCGCGCACGCGCGGATCCAGCCGCACATCCACCTCACGCCCGTGCTCACCAGCGAGCGACTCAACGCCACCTCGGGTGCACGGCTGTTCTTCAAAGCCGAGAATTTCCAGAAGGTCGGTGCCTTCAAGGCACGCGGCGCCACCAACGCGGTGCTCGCCCTGTCGGCCGAGGTGGCCGCCCGCGGCGTCGCCACCCACTCCTCCGGCAACCACGCCGCCGCGCTCGCCCGCGCCGCCCGCCTGCGCGGCATTCCCGCCCACATCGTGATGCCCTCGAACTCCTCGGCCGTGAAGGTGCGCGCGGTCGAGGGCTACGGCGGGCGCATCGTCTTTTGCGCCCCCAACCAGGCCGCGCGCGAAGCCGCCTGCGCCCAGGTCATCGCCGAAACCGGCGCCTCCCTCGTGCACCCGTACGAGGACGAGCGCGTCATCGCCG